>JAGDDO010000037.1 GCA_017848205.1 Oscillospiraceae bacterium
CTTCCGCGTTTTATGAATGCGGAAATACCGAAGGCGATACAGCATATTTCGGCCTGCAGAACAAAGAAGGCGATGTGGATAAGTACGAAGCTTTTCATTTCAAAGCTTTCACCTGCAGCGGCTGCGGTAACGAGACTTACTGCAGTGACGAATATATTCAGTACCAGAACTTCAGTAAGTGCGGCAAGGAGTTTCTGTATAATTACTGATCCTCTGCCTACAGGATGGGTGAGAAGAAATTCTGCCGTGTGTTCCTTTTCTTCATTTGCAAGTGCGGAAATTCCAGCGAGAGCGGCAAACATTCCGCCGCCGATACCGAGGGTGTTTCCGCATTCAATGCCGTAGAATCCCATAAGCTGACCGAAATCGAGCTTATCCATTCCGAAGGCGGCAGTAAAGCTTCCCATGTTGGAGAACATTGCTCCCATTTTTTCAGTTTCGTTTTTCATTCCCGGAAACATTAATATGCAGATCATTATCATGGCGCCTACCGACAGGCTCCAGATGATAAGTGATCTTAAATTTCTTTTCATGTCGCATGCGTAAACTGTCATTTTATTCGCCGCCTTTCTGATAGTAGTGCATAAAGATCTCGTCAAGATCCGGTTCAGTCATTGTCATGTCAGTTATCGGCAGGGTACCGAGCACTGACAGAAGTTTTTGAATATCGCCGTTGTAAAGAAAGCTTACGGAATTGCCGGTGATATTGGCGTCAGCAGTTTCAAGTTCTTCCGGAATAGCTGTAACGCCGTGCAGTGTGACACGTTTTGCAGCTGTTTTCGAAAGATTCTCCACGCTGTCAAGAGCGATGAGTCTGCCTTCCTTGATTATTGCAGCTCGTGTGCAGTTTTTCTGTATTTCTGAAAGGATGTGTGAGGAAAGCATTATCGTGCTTCCTTCGGCATTCCGTTCTTTCAGAATATCGAAAAATTCCTTCTGCATGAGCGGATCAAGTCCGCTGGTAGGTTCATCGAGTATGCAAAGCCGCGGTTTGTGCTGAAGGGCGCAGACAACAGATATCTTTTTCCTGTTTCCGAGCGAAAGCTCTTCCACCTTCTTTTTTCTGTCAACACCCAGCCGGTCACATAAACGTGAAGCCTCGGCGGTGCAGTCCTTTTTTCTTAAACGCGCTGAAAGCTTTATTATCTCGTCTGCTGTCATGGAGGTGTAGAAATTTGCTTCGGACGGCATGTAACCGATGTCCGCAAGTATTTCTCTGTGTCCGGTTACAATGTCTTTTCCGAATATCTGGGCACTGCCCGAAGTAGGCTTTATAAGTCCCAGAAGCGTTCTTATCGTTGTTGATTTTCCGGCGCCGTTAGGTCCGATAAATCCAAAGAATTCGCCCTCTTCAACCTTCAGGTCCAGTTCGGTTATTCCGCGGTATTTGCCATAGCGTTTTGTGAGTTTATCTGTATTTATTACACTCATTTTTCTCCCTCTTTTCTTTTGTTCATGAATCACTATTAAGGTTTCTTCTTAAAGATTGCCTTTCAGGCCGGCGCTTTAGGAAAACGCTGATTTATTCATAAATCAGTGCGGGGGTCCGGGGCGAAGCCCCGCAATCTCCCCACCCGGAAATACGGCGAAGCCGTATTTCCTATTTAATCAGTGTTTCCTTAGTTATTTCTGCGGTTTCAGATAAAGTGACTTCCAGAAATTTATCATCCTCCTGAAATCCTGTTCGGCCTTGTCAACGTCAATGATCCCGCTTCGTGTGTTCTCCCACAGATATCCTTCCGAAGCAAAATACATGTCGTTGTACATCATTTCCAGATCAAGTCCGTCCTTGAACTGCGTCGGATCGAGCTTCAGTTTTGAACTGTTTGCCCCGTACGATGCAGTCCTGCCTATAAGCGCCTTGATCTCGTCTGCCACTTCTGCATCGGTCTCATAGTACGCCCTCAGCGTGAAGCGTGTGATGTCGGGATATTTTTTCATCATGTTGATCTTGGCCGTCAGACCGCGGAGCATAATTTCAAAAATATCCTCTTCTTCGTAGCATCTGTAATCATTAAGATAGGTAAACGTGATCTCGGCTGCATATTCAAGCAGGTAAAGGTACAGTTCCTTCTTGTTTCTGAAATAATGGAAAAGCAGTGACTTGCTTATTCCGGCCTCTGCAGCAATCTCGCTTACCGGGCTTTTTTTATAGCTGTTTTCAGCAAATATGCGGTAACCTGCGTTGATAATGCATATTCGTTTTTCCTCGCTTAAATTAAAAAACTTTTCATTCATACTGTTTCTCA
>JAGDDO010000372.1 GCA_017848205.1 Oscillospiraceae bacterium
ACCTTGAAGTCCATGTCGCCGAAGAAGTCTTCGAGGCCCTGGATATCTACCATTGTCATGAAGTCATCTGAATCAGGCTTTGTGATAAGACCGCATGAGATACCTGCTACAGGAGCCTTGATCGGAACACCTGCATCCATGAGTGCGAGTGTTGAACCGCAGATGGAACCCTGTGATGTTGAACCGTTTGAAGAAAGAACTTCTGAAACGAGTCTGAATGCATAAGGGAATTCTTCAACCGGCGGGATAACAGGTTCAAGAGCTCTTTCAGCAAGAGCGCCGTGACCGATCTCACGTCTTCCCGGACCTCTGCTTGGCTTTGTTTCACCAACTGAGTATGAAGGGAAGTTGTACTGGTGCATATATCTCTTTGTATCTTCTTCGTCAAGACCGTCGATCTTCTGTGAGTCACTTACAGGGCCGAGTGTTGCAACTGTAAGTACCTGTGTCTGTCCTCTTGTGAAGAGACCTGAACCGTGAACTCTCGGAAGGAGTCCTACTTCAGCTGCGAGCGGTCTGATCTCGTCGATCTTTCTGCCGTCAACACGCTTGCCTTCGTAGAGCCAGTTTCTTACGATCTTCTTCTGGAGCTTGTAGATACATTCGTCGATCATTGCGATCTGTTCAGGATACTGTTCGTCGAACTTTTCGTGTATTTCATCCTTGATAGGCTGGAGTCTTTCTTCTCTGATGTTCTTGTCATCAGTGTCGAGAGCTACCTTTACTCTTTCTTCTGCGAGTTCAGCGATAGCGTCGAAGAGGTCGTGGTCAACTTCCATTGATTCGAATTCGAACTTCTTCTTGCCGATCTGCTTCTGGATGTCGCTGATGAATGCTACCATCTTCTTGATCTCTGCGTGGCCGAATTCGATAGCTTCAAGCATCTTGTCCTCAGGTACTTCGTTTGCACCTGCTTCGATCATAACGATCTTTTCCATTGAACCAGCAACTGTGAGGTTTAAGTCATTGTGTGCTCTCTGTTCAAGTGTAGGATTGAGAACGAGTTCGCCGTCAACAAGACCAACGCTTACGCCGGCAACAGGTCCGTTCCAAGGAATGTCTGAGATAGAGATGGCAACTGATGTTGCGATCATGCCGACAATTTCAGGAAGGTTGTCAGGTTCTACAGCGAGAACTGTCATAACTACTGAAACGTCATTTCTCATATCCTTAGGGAAAAGCGGTCTGATAGGACGGTCTACAACTCGTGAAGTAAGGATAGCCTTTTCAGAAGGCTTGCCTTCTCTCTTTGTAAATGAGCCAGGAATCCTGCCCACTGAATAAAGTCTTTCTTCGTAGTCAACTGAGAGAGGGAAGAAATCAACGCCTTCTCTTGGCTTAACGCTTGCTGTTACGTTAGCCATAACTACTGTTTCGCCGTATCTTACCCAGCATGAACCGTTGGATAAGCCGCATGTCTTTCCTGTTTCTACAACGAGCGGTCTGCCCGCAAATGTTGTTTCAAACTTTCTGTAATTCTCAAACATTTTTTTCGCCTCCGAAAATTATTTTTCTTAAGGCAGTAAATTCAGCAATAAACAGAAAAACCGAACCCGCGTGATTTCATCCTGCGGATGAGGGGTAAACTGCAGTACAGAGTCCGGAGAGTGCCGTACTTTATTCAATACATTCAGTTCCACTGTTTAATGCTAAATGATTACTGCCTTATTGGTGCCAGATGACAACTGTCTTAGAAAATAGTGCTAAAACGTTGAAAAGGCAGACGGATTGCTCCAGACTGCCTTTAAATTATTACTTACGTAATCCGAGCTTGCTGATAACAGCACGGTATCTTTCAACGTCCTTCTTCTGAAGGTAGTTGAGAAGGTTACGTCTGTGACCTACCATCTTGAGAAGACCTCTTCTTGAGTGGTGGTCCTTCTTGTGAACCTTAAGGTGTTCGTTAAGATCATTGATTCTCTTTGTGAGGATTGCGATCTGAACTTCCGGTGAACCGGTATCCTTTTCGTGAGTTCTGTTAGCTTCGATAACAGCTGTCTTTTCTTCTTTAAGTAACATTTGCATTTCACCTCTTTAAAAATATTTACATGCCGTAACATAGAACAAGGAAGGTAAAAACTCCCGTTTCGGGCAAAATCCATGTTCCAAGTACACGGTACTTGTTTATTATATCACAAGTGCGTCATCTTGTAAAGGGTTTTATGAAAAAATATATCGCGTGACCAGCTCCGCGCGCAGTGTTCTCTTCATAAAAAAGCAGCATCGCAGGAGGTTATTCCTGCAATGCTGTGATGATCTTACTGTCCGTTCTGCTTAGCCATAGCTTTCAGACGTGCTTCTTCCCAGTTTTTATAAGCGGCATTGAATTCTTCCATGCCCATCGACTTTTCGTGGATGTACATTCCCTTGTAGCGGGAACGTGCCACGCCGTACGGTGCGAACTGGCCGTCGAACTGGCTTAAGCGGTCTGCGAAATATCCGTCGCCGTTGCTTACGCGGCACGGGCTTACTATCGCATGTTCTATGAGAAGCGCCTCGGCCTTCGCAAACAGATCATATCTCTGGCTGTTATCCTCGTCATATGTCTTCAGAGCCCTGTCAACAAGACCGGAATACTCTTCATAGAGTTTCTTTATATTTTCGTCCTCGCACTGATCCCAGAAACTGTAGGTGTTGCCGGCTGTAAACGGCTCTGCATAAGTTGCCGGATCGGCAAAATCGGCACCGTAGTTGCAGAGTAAAAGCCCGTAGTTGCCGCTGCGGCGTACAGCTGAAAGGAAGCCGGTGTCAGGGCCACGTTCAATTATTACATCAACGTAGTCTGCTCCGAGGGTTTCTTCAAGCTGTTTCTTTACAAGATCGCACTCATCGATCCAGTTGATAAGTGCCGGGTTATACGGAAGGAGCACTTTTACAGGAAACTTTACGCCTTCGGCTTCAAGTGCTGTACGTGCCCTGTTCCTGCATTCCTGTGCAAGTGACCTGTTATGTGACTCGCCTGATGTTACGTTTTTAAAAGGATCGAGTTCAGTATAATCCTTTCCGCCTGTCTGAAGGAAAGTTGCCGGTGTGATCGTCTTCTGAAGAAGGATATCCGGATTGTACGGTTCATACACTTCAGCAAGAGCCCTCTTGTCAAGCGTATAAACGATGGATTTGCGGAAATCTTCATTTACCACGGCCTTCGCCCAGTTTTCAGGTTCATACTTTGATGCGAATTCCGGTTTGAAATTGAATCCGTAGAAATAGCTGTAGGCTATATCAGGACGCATACTGTGTACCTGGGAAGCCGCTTCAGAATTTTCCTGCCATTTTTCCATGGCACTTATACTTACAGGCACCATGTCCACTTCACCGCTCAGAAATTCCTCAGGACCTATTTCGAAAACATCCTTTTTGAATTTTGCGTTTATAACGTCTATGTGAACATTGTCCTTGTCCCAGTATGTATCGTTCTTTACAAGAGTACGCTTTTCCTGAGGTATGAATTCAGTAAGTCTGAACGCACCGTTGTAGAGAATATTCTCTTTGCTGCGTCCGAACAGATCGCCGCATTTGGTCAGAAACTCCCTGTTTACCGGCATGTAGGATGAATAGGAAAGGCAGGTAAGGAAAAACGAACACGGCTGTTCCAGTGTGTAGACCAGTGTGTAGTCATCAACTGCCTTAACGCCGATATCTTCCGGTTTCACCTCAGAAACGCGGGTGATCTTCTCGCCGTTTTCATCGACTGTACGCTTTCCGCCGTCGCTTAAGATCATGTACTCGGTATAGTCATAATAATTCTGCGCATTTTTAACTATGCCGCCGGTATCGTAAATGTACTGGTTTCCG
>JAGDDO010000373.1 GCA_017848205.1 Oscillospiraceae bacterium
TCATTCTTCTGTTCAGCGGCAGGTGCTGCATTTGCAGCTGCTCCCTGGGAGGCCGGCTGTTCACCTGTGCCGCCTTCTGATTCAGAATTTACATTCTGTCCCTCTGAAGCCGGCTGCTCACCGGAAGAAGCCTGCTCACCGCCTGAAGGTGCCTGTTCTTCCGAAGATGAATCAGGAACTGCATCCTCTCCGAGATACTGTCTAATTGCTTCATCGGTCCTTCCTGTATATCCAAGAAGCGCATCGACCATTTTGTCATACTGTTCGGAAGTATATTCCGTTCCTGCAAGATAATTTGCACCCTGCTGAACATATGTTTCAGGAAATCCGGCAGCTCTTGCAGCGGCAATAACATCTGCTTCTGTTGCAGCGCTTACTGTCTGAGTATTACAGACTGCAGACGGTATCAGTGCGACTGCAGCCGCAGCAGCAATACCTGAGTATTTCATTCTGTTCTTCATTATCCTTATACCTCTCTTCCTTATCACGGATACAGAAAATGCAGTCACTGTACTGAACCGGACGCCTGTATATACCGATATCCGGCACAGAAATCAGCGCACATTAGGCTCTGATCACTGTTTACGGGCGATCTTGTATTCATCACCGTCTCTGTAATAAGGGCATTTTCTGTAATGTCCCTCGATAAGACGACAGTATTCATCTTCATCAAGATCCATTTCACAAACATATGAATCCCATTCCTCGTCATACGAGTAATAGGCGCATGTTTCACAGTCGTTCATTTTTTTACGCTTCCTTATCAGATATCGTTCTTTATAATATCGTCGAGAGATTCTCTCTGGACTACGATCCTGTCTGATGTGGAATTTACAAATACAACTGCAGGCTTGCGGAGTCTGTTGTAGTGTGATGACATTGCGTAGTTATAGGCACCTGTAGCGCATACAGCGATTATATCGCCTGGTTCACAGTGCTGAAGCGGCATATTTTCGCCGATCATGTCACCTGTTTCGCAGCATCTGCCGGCAATTGTAACCTTTTCATCCTTAGGGAGAGACGCCTTGTTTGCAACAACTGCATCGTACTCTGCCTGGTAAAGGATGTATCTCGGGTTGTCACACATACCTCCGTCAACGGAAACGTATGTTCTGATGTTCGGAATGATCTTTCTTCCGCCGCATGTGTAGAGTGTGATACCTGCTGAACCGACTACTGAACGGCCCGGTTCGATAAGTATGAACGGTCTCTTTACATCATTCTTTTCACAGAATGAATTTACAACAACGGCAACTGCCTTCATGTATTCGTCGTAAGGAAGCGGATCGTCACCTTCAACATACTTAATGCCAAAGCCGCCGCCAAGGTTGAGTTCAGGGATCTCGAATCCTGTTTCATCTTTTATCTGCTTGATGAACTTCATCATGATCTCAGCAGCTGCAACAAAGCCCTGAGTGTCGAGAATGCTTGATCCGATGTGGCAGTGAAGTCCGGCAAATTCAAGGTTTTCAAGTAACATTGTCTTCTTTACGGCTTCAAATGCTTCTCCTGTTTCAAGAGCAAAACCGAACTTTGAGTCGATCTGTCCTGTGCTGATAAAGCTGTGTGTATGTGCGTCAACGCCCGGCTTGATCCTGAGAAGAACGCGGAACTTTTTGCCTTTTTCCTTTGCAATCCTGTCAAGAGTATCAAGTTCAAATACATTGTCAGCAACGATACGGCCGATGCCGAGATCAGCTGCCATGTTTATTTCCTCTTCAGTCTTGTTGTTTCCGTGGAACACAGCTTTGCTCATATCAAAGCCGGCCTTGTAGGCTGTGTAGATCTCACCGGCTGAAACTACGTCGATACCCATGCCTTCCTGCTGCATAACACGGTAGATCTCCTTGCATGAGAAAGCCTTGCTTGCAAAGCATGCCATACCCTTTCCGTCATAGAACTTATTTATGCTGTCTATATATGTACGGCAGTGAGTTCTGATCATATCCTCATCCATTACATAAAGAGGAGTGCCGTACTTTTTAGCGAGATCAACGGTATCGTGACCGTTAATCGCGAGATTGCCTTTTTCGTTTACACTTAAATTTTCTGATACAAACATATTAACACCCTTTCAGAATAAAAAAACTCTTTTTTATTATAACATTTTTTTTAACTCATTTCAATACAAATGCACGAATTAAAAAAAGTCACATACATTACTTGAATTTTCAGTGCTAATAGTATATAATAGAAATATCTAATTTTTCTTAAAAGGAGATCGTAATAATGTACAGTAATTTAATGGACTCAATCGGATTCGTTGCAAAGAGCGACCCGGAAGTAGCAGAAGCTATGAACAAGGAGCTCGGCCGTCAGAGAAGAAACCTTGAACTTATCGCAAGTGAAAACATCGTTTCACCTGAAGTAATGGCTGCTATGGGCTCAGTTCTTACAAACAAGTATGCTGAAGGTTACCCTGGAAAGCGTTACTACGGCGGATGCGAATACGTTGACATAGTTGAAAACATCGCAATCGAAAGAGCAAAGAAGCTTTTCGGTGCTGAATATGCAAACGTTCAGGCTCACTCAGGTGCACAGGCTAACACAGCTGTTTACTTTGCAGTTCTCGAACCAGGCGACACAGTTCTCGGCATGAGCCTTGCTCACGGCGGTCACCTCACACACGGTTCACCTGTAAACCTTTCAGGTAAGTACTTCAACTTCATTCCTTACGGCCTCGGCGATGACGGAAGAATCAACTACGACGAAATCGAAAAGCTCGCTAAGGAAAACAAGCCGAAGCTCATCGTTGCCGGTGCTTCAGCTTACCCGAGAGCAATCGACTTTGAAAGAATTTCAAACATTGCAAAGTCTGTAGGCGCATTATTCATGGTTGATATGGCTCACATCGCAGGTCTCGTAGCTGCCGGATGTCACCAGTCACCTGTTCCGTATGCAGATATCGTTACTACAACAACACACAAGACACTCAGAGGACCAAGAGGCGGTCTTATTCTTACAAACAGCGAAGAACTTGCAAAGAAGATCAACAAGTCTATCTTCCCTGGCATTCAGGGCGGCCCGCTTATGCACGTTATCGCTGGTAAGGCAGTATGCTTCGGTGAAGCTCTTAAGGACAGCTTCAAGGAATATGAACAGCAGGTAGTAAAGAACGCTAAGGCTCTTGCTGATGCTCTCATGGAAAAGGGATTCAACCTCGTTTCAGGCGGTACAGA
>JAGDDO010000374.1 GCA_017848205.1 Oscillospiraceae bacterium
TTCACGTCAGAAGAAGCTTGAAGGCATGGAGATAATCACTATCGAAAAGGAAAAGATAAAGCCTTCCTTCTCGTTCAAATCAGCAAGAACTCCTGGCAAGGTCGTTATTGAAGGAAAAGACATTATAATCGGATATGACGAGCCTCTCACACGTGCAGTAGACTTCCAGGTTGAACGTAATCAGAAGATCGCCATAAAGGGCGTAAACGGTCTTGGCAAATCAACACTTATAAAGACCATGTTAGGAATCCTGAAGCCTATTCAGGGTACAGTTGAACACGACCAGTTCGTTCAGTACGGCTACTTCCAGCAGGAGGAATCAGCATCAGACAAGACAGCTCTTCAGGAGATCTGGGACGAGTTCCCTGCCATGACGAACGCCGAGGTACGTGCCGCTCTTGCAAAGTGCGGACTTACAAATGAACACATCACATCCCAGATGCGTGTTCTCTCCGGCGGTGAAAACGCAAAGGTACGTCTGTGTCGTCTTATGCTCAGAGAATTCAATCTTCTCGTTCTCGACGAACCGACAAACCATCTTGACGTTGACGCAAAGGAATCGCTCCGCGAGGCAATTGCAAAGTTCAAGGGTACTGTTATCCTCGTAAGCCACGAACCTGAATTCTACGAAGGTGTGGTTACTGACGTATGGAACCTTGAAAACTGGACTACAAAGATAATATGATCTGAATTTCTGCAGAAACACTGATCAAACCGGAAATCCGGCTTCGCTGGATTTCCGGAAAAGGGATTTGCGGGGCTTCGCCCCGGATCCCCACTCTGATTCATAAATGAATCAGAGTTTCACTAAAAAACCTCCGTAATACGTGAACTGATCAGCCGTATTACGGAGGTTTTTGTTATTTATCAGTGTTTATATGGTCACTGGTTCTTTTCAAGCGGATCGTTGATGATGCCGGCGAAAAGCGGTGTGCCGTTCTGATCGGAAATATAGTAGAAGAACGGTCTGTCAAGTTCGAAGTAAACAGGTTCCGAAGGATCAGGAGCTGCTGAAGTTGCTGCCATACTTATGAGAGTATATGCTGCTGCTTCACAGCCTTCCTCGTCGATAGTTACCTTTGCTTCGTGAGTGATTTCATTGATAACTGCGCCGCCAATACCGTTATTCTCATAATCAATAACACCGCTGAAATCGGCATTATACTTGTCGAATGCTGATTTTATTCCGATAGTTTTGGCAGCCTCAATAAGATCAAACTTTGAAGCCACATCAAACTTAGGTACTGAAAAAACAGTCTTCCTGGTCTCATACTTGATTTCATCGCCGTAGATCTCATTAATTGTTTCACTGTCAGCAATGAGATCATCAATGTTCACACCCTCGTCAGGAAGGATGAAATTCATTCTGAATCCGTCTTTCATCTGTTCATAGCATTTCATATATTTATCTGCAAAAGCTACCTGTTTGTAATCAGCTTCATATCCCATGAAATCACATGTTATCTTGCTGCCGTCCTTCAGGGTAAATTCATCAGGTGAAGCCTTTCCGAATTTACTGCTCCATGTTTCCTTGAAAGTTACAGTATTTATTATCTTCATAATATCCAGCACCGGATCAACTTTGATTTTCGGAGTGAACTTTCCAGAAGTATTTTTGTTTATCCACATTGATATCTCATCCGGAACAGCCGGATCTGAGAAATCTCTGCCGAATACAACAGCGTAATATTTGTCAGCCAGAGTGTCTAGAGTATCCTGCTCAAGCTTCCACTTATTATTGAACCAGATCGAATTCGCGATTTTGCAGAATGCAGTATAATCGTCAAAATAAAGGGATTTAAACAGTGAAGCATTTTCTTTTCTGAGATCATCCATATCTTCTGCACCAAGTGCTTCTGTAAACTCATTCTGTGTTGTTCCTAATGCACACTCTGCAGCCATGGAAAGGGCCATATAGTAACTAAGCGGAGAGTAAACTGTATTTTTTTCTCCGTTCTCGTCTTTAGTATCAAGAAGTACAGTTGCTGCTGAATTCGCGGCAAATTTCATATATCCGTCAGCTTCAGGCTTTTGGTCCGATCTTTTGAATGTCTTAAGTTCAGGTGCTGCAAGCGCACCATCAACAGGTGCGCCGAGAACAGAATTTCTCGGTTCCAGGATCTCGTTTTTAATAAGTATAAAGTCACGGATATCAAGACCGCCGTCAAAAGTCTCATCGGCTCTGGCTGCCTCGTCCTCACTCAGTTCCTTTCCGCCGTTCATGTAGAGATTCATTAAAAGTACATCTGCCGAATCAATTTTTCCGTCGTTTGTAAGATCACCGATATATTCAAACTTATTCTCATATTTATCAGCATATTTTTCCGCAATGGATCCGCTGTGACCGCGCACTATCACATCAGGTGCAAAGCTCTGATCTTCCAGCTTTATAACGCTGTCGGAAATTGCAACAGATCTGACAGCAGAATCAAGCTTTAACGCTTCATACTCAACATTAATAATACCGTCCGGAATAATAACTGCCGACGATCCTCTGGCATCCACACAGTCTGTACCAAGATTAAATATACGGCCTTCATCATAATTTTCCCGGTACCATTCTGGTTCACCTTCCTCCGGGTCAAACACAGTCGGAACAATAAAAGTTTCCGGAGTGTTATTTGCGGATATAAGTCTGGCTGTATTGAACTTGCAGTATTTGCCGTCTACCCTTATATACTGATATATGTTGTCTTCAACTCTGACATAGTATTCTGTTTTTTCTGCTGAAGCAGCCTTTGCTCCTGCAAGTCCGCTTTCTGAAAGCAGATTTACCGCTCCCGAAGCAAAACAGCTGTAAGTAAGTGAAAGTGCTGAAACAAACGCTGTCATTTTTCTTAAAACATGATTCATAATAATCCCGTTCCTTTCTCTCTTTTCATAAACTGCATATACTTTTTTCCAGAACCCTGCCTAATCTACAGAACTAAGGGAACACTGATTAAATCGGAAATCCGGCTTCGCCGGATTTCCGGAGGTGGGATTTTGCGGGGCTTCGCCTTTACCCCCACGCTGATTTATGAAAAAATCAGCGTTTCCCTAAGTCTGCCATTCTTATAGTTAAAGTGCATAAAAAA
>JAGDDO010000375.1 GCA_017848205.1 Oscillospiraceae bacterium
AAAACACCATTTTCTTTTCCGAGAAATCCGCGTAGCTTATTCCGGTAGTCTTGTCAAGCTCGTAAAACCTGTACTGTTCCTCATTTATAAACTGCAGTTCTCCATATGCATGTGCACCGTACACTTCAAACTGAACAGCTCCCCCGGGGTCCGAAACAGAATCAGAACTGAAATGTATGATCTCACTGCCTTCCGTCCTGAATTCAGAAAACACTTCATCTCTTCTCAATTCTTCTGATACAGTCTGCAGATATTCCGTGTCGGGAACATACAGTTCATTTATTTCAAAGTCATATCCGGGCATTGAATCTTCAAACTTTGCATACAAAGTCCGGAAAGACAGCAGAGCAAGCGTGGTCAGAGTAAACATCAGTATTCCAAGTGCCATAGTAACTGTTGAAATGACAAAGCGGCTTTTAACAGCCATTACATTTTTCTTTGTGTACTTAAGAAGGAACCTTTTAAAACCGGTGTAAAGCTTTGTCTTTTTCCGGCGCACGGTTTTCCTGCGGGAAGGTTTTCCAAAATTAAGCGCTTCTGACGGTGAAAGTTTTCGTGCCGCCCACATCGCCGAAGTATAAGCTGATATA
Source organism: Oscillospiraceae bacterium (assembly GCA_017848205.1). The sequence goes on from JAGDDO010000375.1 coordinate 591, forward strand.
AAAACTGCCGTTACCGATAAAAATGCAGAAACTGCAGTAAACAGCGGATATGCTGAGAATTCAAACATTTCAAGTCCGCTCCTGCTTATTGCTGTAAACGTGATCCTGCAAAGTATCAGAGCAAGCAGTATTCCGGCGGGCACTGCAGTCAGGCAGTAAAACAGTGCCTCTGTCAGTACAATGGCGGCTATCTGTCCCTTTGACGCACCTATGACTCTGAGTTCGGCAAAATGCATGCTTCTCTCCTTTACAGCCATTTCAAACGTGTTGTCGATCACGAATCTTGAAATGAACCATGCAATAAGAATAACAATGCTCACCGGTACGATAATGATTATTACCTTAAACATGGCGTCCGGACTTTTCACTTCAAGAGCAAGCAGAAGATCATTGGTTTCCGGCTGAAGATCATATAAATCCTTCTGATCGTATCCGAGATCAGAAAACAGCAGCCTTACAGCCTCGTCAAAATCGCAGCTGTCAGAAAGGCGGATAAAGAAATGCGGATCTTCGTTAAAGTCAAGATCAGGATTTTTCTCTGCAAGCTCTCTGAAGCTGATATCCGTACTGCCTCTGCTTATAAAATCTCCCTTAATTCCGGCAGCTGCAAATCCTGCTATTCTGAAAGTGATCTCTTCAGGTTCACCGTACTTTATGCCGGCAAGCGGATAGTCATCTATATCTGTTCCCCTTAAAGAAAGTTCGGATTTTACCGATCCGAAATAATTCTTTTTTTCCTTTTGTCTTTCACTTATTTTATTACGTATCTCTTTTATCAGCGCAGAACTGTCATCATATGCGGCATCAGCCGGACGAACAGAAAGAGTCACTGTATCCCCTTCCGAATAGCCTGCTTCCTTCAGAAAATACGGAACAACCGCTCCGTCAGTATAATTTCTGTACTGAACTGCCACCCTGCCTGACAGTTCAAGATTGCCGGTTTCTTTCTCTGAAAACAGAGTCTGCGTACGCCATGAGTTTTTTCCGTCAGTTATCTCAAAGTATTTCACCCGCTCATCGTCACTGTTTTCAGCATCAGTATATACGTATTCACTGCGGACGTATAAATAATCATCAACGACCGCATGATTACGCGCGGTCTCATACTGTTCCTCATTTTGTATCCACGAACTGATATTCAGTTCCCACATGCCTTCCTCTGCCGCGGTATAATTTTTCATTGTAGTAAATGAGCTGCTTCCGTAAAAGCACACCGCAGCAAGGATAAATGCGGAAAGAACAACACACATAAACGTAAGAAATGTACGCATTTTCTGCCGGCATATATACTTGAAGGAAATAGAAACAAGTTCTTTCATGCCATCACCCCTGTTCTGAAAGAACGCCGTCCGTCATGCGGAAGACACGGTCAGCCTGGGCTGCTATACTTCCGTCATGGGTGATAAGTATAAGCGTCTGGTTATATTTTTTTATCGAACTTTTGAGAATTGATATGATCTCGCGGCTGTTTTTGCTGTCAAGATTCCCAGTAGGTTCATCTGCAAGAATGATCTGCGGCTTATGGATCAGTGCACGCGCAAATGCGACCCTCTGCTGCTGTCCGCCCGATAGTTCGTGAGGATAGTTCGTTCTTTTGCTTTCAAGCCCCGTAAGTTCAAGAAGCTCATTTAAAAAATCCATATCCGGCGGAGTGTTGTCAAGATTGCACGGAAGAACGATATTTTCCTCTGTGTTCAGTACAGGTATAAGTCTGTAGGACTGAAAGATAAAACCGATATTCTTCCTTCTGTACAGTGAAAGCTGCTTGTCATTCATTCCGGTAAGCTCTTTTCCGCATGATATGATCTTTCCTTCCGTAGGCCGGTCAAGTGAGCCGAGACAGTTGAGAAGTGTGGTTTTCCCGCTTCCGCTTTCTCCCGTAACGGCTGCGAATTCTCCTTTCATAACTTCAAAGTCGATACCGTTAAGCGCGCAGAAGCTGTTTTCCCCTTCGCCGTACCGTTTTACAAGTTTTTCTGTTTTTATAATACTGTTCTCCATAAAAAGGCCTCCGTTTCCTGTTATGATCTGATCATGTCATGAGTATAACACCCTTATCTTACAGTAACATTACAAATTTGATTTTTGATCATCTTTATGCTACAATGGAAAAAAACAAGCGAGAGGTGGAAAATGTACAGTATACTGCTTGCAGAGGATGACGCAACTCTGAACGCAAACATAAAAACAGCACTTGAAACTGAAGGGTACAGCGTAACTGCTGTAAGTACCGCAGCCGGTGCGGAAGCTGCCGCTTCAGGTGCTGATCTTATCATACTTGATGTCATGCTGCCAGACGGCAACGGGATCGAGCTTTGCAGAAAATTAAGAGAGACAATTCAGACTCCCGTGATATTCCTGACTTCATGCGACGATGAAGCCGATATTGTCCGGGGACTGGACTGCGGCGGAGATGACTACATAACAAAGCCGTTCCGTCTTCGCGAACTGTTTTCACGCATACGGGCAAATTTAAGACGTGTGCCTGAAACGCCGGAATCATCTGACAGCCCCGACACCGAGCTTACTGCAGTTGAACAGAAACTTCTTGATTATCTTAAGCTAAACAAAGGTCAGTACCTCACCCGTGACCAGATACTTAACTTCCTGTGGGATTCAAACGGAAATTTCGTCAACGACAATACCCTTTCGGTAAACATAAGCCGTCTGCGTGAGAAGCTCGGCAGATCATCCGGAGGCGGAAAGATAGTTACCAAGAGAGGAATGGGCTACAAATGGACGGATTCATAAACAACCGTGCCCCGAAACGTATAATTCTCATTTTTATTCTTATGCTCATTATTGCGGCTGCAGCTTCATTTTTTCTCGCAGGGAAATGCGCTGATGTGATCGTAGCCGAACAGATAAGGTCAGGACTTTCATTTGCAGGCGGCGGGAAATTCACCGGTGCGCCTGACCCGGACGCTGTTGCAAAAGGAGAAGAACTGCTGCGAAGATACAGTATATCCGAAGATCTGCTGCCATCTGTAATGTACAGCTACCGCAGAGTAAGAAAGATAATCTTTAATTCCCTGTTCGGATCTTTATCTGCCATATCGGCGTTATGGATGATAATTTCATTACGTGAGACCATGAAGATATTCGGAACTCTTGAAAAGCTGAGATCAGACTGTCTTAAAGCTGCATATGATACAGAAACCGCGATAACGCTTTACGGCGAGGAAACAGGAACTATTCACAGGGTCTGCGAAAGTGCTGAAAAACTCGTTGAGTGCATGAGAAACACAAGCTTTAAACTGAGCAAAGAACAGGAAATGCTGAAAAATTTCATTACGGATCTTTCCCACCAGATAAAAACCTCACTTGCAGTTGTGCGTCTGAACACCGATATGCTGAGTGAACTTGATGATCTTCCGGAGGAAAAGCAGAACAAGCTTTCAGAAGAAATCCAGCTGAATCTCGACGCAATGGAAACTCTCGTTATCGAAGCTATCAAACTGACCAAGCTCGATACTGATACAGTAGAGTACAGAATGGAACTCTACAGCGTATCTGAAATATTCGACCTTGCAGTAAAACGCATCTCTCCGCTTATGAGGAAAAAAGGAATAACCGTGAAAAATGATCTTCCGGATGATATAAAGCTCATGTGCGACAAGGGCTGGCTGTGCGAAGCGATAGAAAACATCATAAAGAATTCCGCCGATCATTCGGAATGCACCGAAATCACAGCGGAACTTACAAAAGATCCGATCAAAACCACCATCGCCATATCCGACAACGGCAGAGGCATACCTCAGGAAGAAATACCAAAGCTTTTCGACCGCTTTTCATCAAAATCAAATGATACCAGAATGTACAGCTCCGGCCTCGGAATGTCGATCGCCCAGAAAATAGTCCGCGGATGCGGCGGCGAAATATTCGTTTACTCCGAACCCGGAAAAGGCACCAGATTTGAATTTGTTTTTCTGGTACATTAACAGAAAATAGATGTTTTGTGTTTTCACCTTATATTGCTTACCGTACCGATCGATACGTAATTTGTAATGATCGCACCGA
>JAGDDO010000376.1 GCA_017848205.1 Oscillospiraceae bacterium
ATGCATCCCGCTCAAGCAGGAACACATCTCCGACGTATGCGTATGCTGCGGCAAGCCGGCTAAGCACATGGTTTACTGGGGCAAGGCGTACTGATAACTGAGTAATATCAACTTATATGTTCAAAAGGCACCCGCTGGGTGCCTTTTCTGATAAATGTGGCGCCTGCGGCGCAATTTTACAAAACGAGCTGAAGGGACTCGTTTTTTCTATAGCAGTCTTCGGCCCGCAGGGGTGAAGACTACCTTTATACAGAACAAACGGGAGCACCGGATTTATATTACCGGTACTCCCACTGGTTTTATTTATTCAGAGTAATTGAATGATAATTTCATTATGATCTTTTAGTAAACTGTATTGAACTTTATCTCTGTAGCCTCAGTAACATCAGCGTCCTTTGCCACTTCAATCAGAATGATCCAGTCGGCTTTATTTTCTGTTCTGGACTGACTTTCTCCGAGTTGATCCCAGTGAATCGTTACTGCCTTATTCGTTACACTTTCCACTTTATATCTGTAACCTGTCGGGCCGCCTTTTCCCGGATAGGCAACATACAGCTTATGGGTTTCAAACCATTCATCTGTGTATTTATCGTTTAATATCGGAAAAATACCGCCGCTGTAGAAACCGGTTTTCTCTATTTCAAGGCTCTGTTTTTCATTGTACAGGGCTTCAAATCCGGCACGGTCTTCTATAATGCTGTGCTGCGGGTATTCGTCGAGTTTATTGTCTGTTACACGGACAGATATTGCTGCGCTATATTTTACATCAGTTTCCTGTACTACAGTATCAGCATCTTTATCGTAAGTAAGAGAATCTATCTTCTTTGAAAGATACTGTCTGAGTCTTGCGAGGTCGGCGATGGTAACTGCAATGTCACCGTCAAAATCAGCTACTGACTTCATATAATCTGTTAAATCGACATCACCTATCAGTGCAAGAGACAACATTGTAAGATCACTTATATCCACTACTTTATCGTCGTTTATATCTCCGTATACAGCTCCGTTCTGATTAGTCGGCAGAGGTGAAGCAGGTGCAGTGGTATGTGTCGGCATTGGTGTGCTTGGATCAAAGATTATCGGCTCCGAAGTTGCTTTGTTTACAGGTTCAGTCGGTGAAACAGTAGGACGAGGTGCTGCTGTCATATCCGGAACAGAAATCTGCTGAATACTGTCTATCATAGATAACTTTCTTACCTGTTCAGCATTTACAACACATGATATCGAAGAAATCAGCTTGCTTGCAGATACATCTGCAGTTTCTTCATCAATACCTGCTGTTTTGAATATCTCCTCACGCCAGTCATTTAAATATTCTTGTATTGCTTCTCTTCTTGCTGCCGATGATAACTGAGTTTTCTTACGTTCGATCTCTCTGGAACCTGCAGTCAGATCCATGTGATACTTTAAAAGTAAATCATGGTATTCCTCGGCTGATCTGGCATTAGCCGCCTCCAGTTCATCAAGTATTTCCTGTGACGGCGGAACATATTCTGCTTCGATCTTTTCATAAGCATCACCGATTTTTTCCTCAATACGAACGGATAATTCATCCTCATCAATTGATGCTCCCTCAATAATGATTCTGATATTATCAGCTTCAGAATTCACCAATTCACGAAGCTCAGCAGAAAGTTTTGAAGAATTCATCACCTTCTCTTCTGAAACTGTCTCTGTTCCTTCCTGATTTTCTGCCATAACAAAACCCATGCTGCCTGGTTGAATTAACATTGCAAAGCTTAAAACTGCTGCGATAATTCTCTTATCATTTTTCATAAAGATTCCTCCCTGCAAAAATTGCACGTTGCATGTTTGATTTCCTATCTATACAGTGTAAAAAACAAGTCACAGGTAACACCTGAAACTTCTTTTTCCGTCATATCATTTCTTCTTTTCATGCTTTTCTATATATTATACACTCGAAACCTTTAAATATCTCTCCTCTTTTTTCAGATTTGTAGCAATCGTATATTTTCAGTCCGATAATCAGTACAGTCTGTACAACAGCATAAAGTAAAAAAATACCGCGAATATACTGTCAAAGTACATTCGCGGCAGTTATTCTGGAAAAGGAGGCGCCTTCGGCGCAATTTTACAAACCGAGCCAGCTCGGTTTTTCAATAGCAGTCTTCGGCCCGCAGGG
>JAGDDO010000377.1 GCA_017848205.1 Oscillospiraceae bacterium
TCACCACCATGACGACGATGAGGAATGCTGCTGCGGTCACGATCACGATGACGAACATGAACATCATCACCACCATCACCATGACGACGATGAGGAATGCTGCTGCGGACATGATCACGATGACGAACATTAGCATCATCACCACCATCATGATGACGATGAGGAATGCTGCTGCGGCCACGATCATGATGACGAGCATCACCATCACCACCACGAAGACGGTGAGGAATGCTGCTGCGGCCACGATCACGAGGACGGACATCATCACCATCATCACCATGCCGATGACGTGTTCACAAGCATGGGTATAGAAACAGTAAGAAAGTTCGGAGAGAGCGAAATGCAGGATATTCTTTCCGACCTTACAAATACAGAAAAATACGGAATGGTAATCAGAGCGAAAGGTATCGTGCCTTCGACAGACGGAAAGTGGATCCACTTTGATTATGTTCCGGATGAATACGAAGTACGTTTCGGAAGCGCTGACGTTACAGGTCATATCGTTGTTATCGGTACTGATCTTAAGAAGGACGAACTTACAAAGGTATTTAAAAAGCAGTAAAGCGTGACCTGTCCAGGCTTCAGTACATCCGGCGGAACCGGATGTACTGTTAAATCAGATATCGGCTTACTGATCACTATAGCAAAGGAGCGATAAATAATGGAACCAACTCCGGTATTTATATTTACTGGATTTGTCGAGAGCGGCAAGACGACCATGATCCAGAGATGGCTTACACAGGATTTCTTTAAGGAACAGGAAAAGGTCGTTATCATCTGCTGTGAAGACGGTTTTACCGAATACGAAAACCTTGCGGACAACGTTGTGCTTTACATGGTCGAAAACAAGGAAGACCTTACTTCAATGTACCTTCAGGACATTGAAAGAAATGAAAGCCCGACAGCTGTTCTTTTTGAAAACAACTGTATGCAGAGCGTTGACGAGCTTATGGAGCTTGAATGGCCTGATAACTGGGATATAGTTCAGATATCAGCTATGATCGATGCTTCAAAGTTTGATGAACAGCTCAGATGTATGCGCCAGATCATGAACGAACAGTTTAAGTATGCAACAGTTGTTGTATTCAACCGCTGTGACGAAAACACAAAGAAGCTTAATCTTCGTGCTGTCGTAAAGTCTCTGAATCCTGAGGCATCACTTATGTTCCTTAGAAACGACGGAACTGCTGACGATGAACTTGATGAGCTTCCTTTCGATATTGACGCTCCTGTTGTAAAAATAGAAGACATGGATTTCGGTCTCTGGTTTATTGATATTTTTGAAAACTGCGAAAGATATAATAATAAAACGGTTAAATTCAAGGGACAGATAACAAGGCCTAAGGGTTATCCTATGACAAGTTTTCTTGTTTACCGCTATGCAATGCAGTGCTGTGCAGATGACCTTGAATATCTCAAGCTTCTCTGCGTGGCTCCCGGTGACGTGAAGATCGTTGAAGGAGACTGGGTAACAGTCACAGCTGATGTCCGCTTCGTAATGCCTGAAGGCATGGATGCTCCTTCGCCTGTATTCAACGTAAAGAATATTGAAAAGGCTGAAGCACCGGACTCAGAGTACGTTTACTTTAATTAATGAAAGGGCAGTGATTTATGAATACTTTCAGAAATGCAGATATTCTTCTGCCGGCAGACGCTGATATGAGCAAATGGGCAGTCGTGGCCTGCGACCAGTATACAAGCGAACCTGATTACTGGAAGGAAACAGCGCGTATATCAGAAGGCGCTCCTTCAGCATATAATCTTATTCTTCCGGAAGTTTATCTTGAAGAAAAGGACGTTGCCGACCGTATAAAGAAGATCCAGTCATCAATGAAGGACGCACTTTCAAAGGGCATTTTCAGAGAATATAAAAACTCAATGATCTACCTTGAAAGAACTCAGGACGACGGAAAAGTACGCGCAGGTCTTGTGGGCTGTATCGACCTTGAAGACTACGACTACAGAAAAGGTTCAGTTTCTCCGGTCCGTGCAACCGAGGCAACTGTTATCGAGAGAATACCTCCGAGAATCGCCGTAAGACGCGGTGCTGAACTTGAGCTTCCGCACATCATGATCCTTATCGATGATGAAAAGGGAACAGTTATCGAGCCGCTGGCTGAAAAGAAGAATAAGCTCGAAAAGGTTTATGACTTTGATCTTATGCAGAAGGGCGGTCACGCATCAGGATGGCTGATCCCTGAAAGCGAGCAGGCTGATATACTTAAGGCTCTCGACGGACTTGCAGATATTTCAGAATTCAACAGAAAATATGACCTCGATGAAAAGAAACCACTTGTATTTGCAATGGGCGACGGAAACCACTCACTTGCAACTGCAAAGGAATTCTACGAGGAATTAAAGAAAAACAATCCGGGAAAGGACATGAGTTCTCATCCGGCAAGATATGCTCTTGTTGAGCTTGTAAATCTTCATTCACCGGCTCTTGAATTTGAGGCTATCCACAGAATAGTAACTGAAGCGGATACCGATGATCTTATGAAAAAAATGACTGACGCTCTCGGACTTACAGATAATGCCGCTGACTGCAGTCAGAAGTTTGAATACGTGGTAAAGGGCGTGAAGAAGACAGTGGGCATCACAAAGCCTTCTTCAAAGCTCACAGTCGGAAGCCTTCAGCAGTTCCTTGACGGATACCTGAAGGAAAGCGGCGCAAAGATTGACTATATCCACGGAACAGAAGTAGTTGAAAAGCTTTCAATGAACGACGGAAGCATCGGATTCATACTTCCTGACATGGCAAAGTCCGAACTTTTCCCGACAGTTATCTGTGACGGTGCCCTTCCGAGAAAGACATTCTCAATGGGTCACGCATGGGACAAGCGTTACTACATAGAAGCAAGAAAGATCACTGAGTAATCAGTGGCTTATCAGCGTGTGGCACGGGGCTTAAGCTCCGCGATCCCACCAATCAGTATATCTCATATAAAAAATAAATAGAAGTAGAAGGATGATTTTTGTAATGAAAAAGGAACTTGATAAAGTTTATAATCCTGGTAATTTTGAGGACAGGATCTACAAATACTGGAACGACGGCGGATGCTTCAGAGCTGAAGTTGACAGAACAAAGAAGCCGTACACGA
>JAGDDO010000378.1 GCA_017848205.1 Oscillospiraceae bacterium
CGTTCTTAGTATAGTAAGTAAGTGCAACAATCCTTCGTACATATTGCTCAGTAATATTCTGGTTCATTTTTGTGTCGTATATTACTGCGTCAGGAATATTAACTGATACTGACATCATAAATCTCACCTCGTTTTTATTTATGCGGAAGATAGTTTATCTTATTTGAATTATACCATAATAATACCATAAATTCAAGTGAAAAAAGTTATAAGTTAACGAAATCCTGCTACTGGTATATAATAATGAAATACTTGGCAAATAAGCGAAGATCCTTGCGGTGACACGCTTCGTGTCACCGATGTGACGAAGCAATTCTTTACTGTTTATCAGTTCTGTATTATTCTTAAATCAGCCGGAAGGCAATAACGGAAAGGATACAGAATAAACTATGAAAAAGAACGGAAGAAAATTACTTATCGCAGGACTTTTTGTGACGGCGGCATTTGTCATCTGGACTATGCTTATACAGACTGTGGATGTGCGGCCTGTGGGGCAGAACGGAACGAACATCGGATTTTCAGCAATGAATTCTGCATTTCACAGGTTGACCGGAGTGCATATGCTGATTTATAATGTAACTGACTGGCTCGGACTGGTTCCGGTCGCAGTCTGTATGGTGTTCGGTGTGACGGGACTTATCCAGCTTGTAAAAAGGAAAAATCTCTTTAAAGTAGACGGCGACATCCTTCTTCTTGGCGTATACTATATACTTGTGATCGCAGGATATCTTATATTTGAGATGATACCGTTAAATTACCGGCCGGTGCTGATTGAAGGACGTATGGAAGCCTCTTATCCGTCATCCACCACGCTTCTTGTGGTCAGTGTGATGCCGACACTTGCATTTGAAGTTCGCCGCAGGATGAAAAATACCGCTTTGAGATGCGCTCTGTACGTATTTACAGTCGTTTTTACAGCTTTTATGGTGATCGGACGAACGGTATCCGGAGTGCACTGGCTGACAGATATTATCGGTGCGCTGCTGCTCAGTGTCGGTTTATATCTGATTTACTACGGCGCTGTCAGTATGATGGAGGAAAACAAATGGATTTCAGCGAAAAACTACAGAACTTAAGAAAACAGAAGGGCTTAACGCAGGAGGAACTTGCCGCGAAGCTGTTTGTATCCAGGACGGCTGTTTCCAAATGGGAATCCGGCAGGGGATATCCGAACATTGATTCATTAAAGGAGATATCAAAATTCTTCTCGGTTTCGGTAGATGAACTGCTGTCATCTGATGAGCTTATAACCGCTGCTCAGGATGAGAACCGTAAAAATATCAGCGACCTGCTTGACATGCTTGCAGGATGTACGGATATAATGTGCGTACTGATGATAATTCTGCCTCTTTATCCCGAAAAAGTGAGCGGCAGCTTTTCGGCAGTCAGTTTGTTTGAATATGCACAGGAGTCGTTTACCCTAGCATGTATCTGTTTTGCTTTATTCGTTCTGCTGATGGTCACCGGTACGGCAAAACTGATCATGAACCGAAGGCATATCGAAAAGGGAAGGAACACTCTGACAGTCGTTTCATTTGTTTTAAGCATTGTTTCGGTACTGTTTCTCACAGCTGCAAGACTGCCCTATGCGGTCACGGTGATGTTTCTGCTGTTTATAGTAAAAGGGGTTCTGGTGTATATGGTGCCGAAAAAGTAGTCTTCACCCGTGCCGGCTGAAGACTGCTATAGAAAAAACGAGCTGCCTTTCGGGGCAGCTCTTTTTATGACTGCGCAGCAGGCGCAGCCATTATGATCCTGAGATATAAGAAAAGTATTGAAATAAAACTGTTAAACATTTATA
>JAGDDO010000038.1 GCA_017848205.1 Oscillospiraceae bacterium
AAAATGTTCCGGAAGGCCGTACACGAAGAAAATACGTGATGCGAAATGCCCGGACTGCGGAAGTCTTCTTAAGTTTGAGGACGTTTCTGAAGAAAGCCTTGCCGGCAGAAGAGAACTTCAGTTTCCGCGTACAGTTCCGGACTTAAAGGATCTTTTTAAGCCTGACGAAAAAAATGAAACTGTAAGGCAGACGCAGTTTTCAGTTATTGACGGTGAGATTTTTTACGAATATCTCGGATTCGAGAAAACCGGTTCAGTTGATTTTACTGTAAGGTTCATTCTCGGAAACCAGCCGGACGGAAATTCTGTTATAACCAAAACGCCTTTTGTAAGTCCGAAGATAAAGTTTGTTCAGAACCTTGAACTTTCCGAGCTTGAACTTATGAGAAAAAGCTTTGAACGTTCATTCACTGAACAGGGATTTGAAAAGGAACGCAGGCTTTTTAATGCTTTTGTAAAGCGTGGTGATGCGGTTCTTTTAAAAACGCTTACAGAAGTGTACGATGATGAAAGGATCACTGAGGAAGACAGATTTTCCGAGCGTTATTTCATAAATTACGACTACCAGCCTTTAGGCGGGATCAATCTCGGAGGACCTTTTAAAAGGGAACACGGACTTTTTGACGAAGTAAAAAGAGTGCTTGACTCACGTTACGAAAAATACATGGAGTACATGATATTCCGCGCGAGAAACGGCGACAACATGACACTCAGCTCTTTTGCCGATGACTCGGCTGTAATTTTCGATGATCCTCATCTTGCTCTGGTAAGATACGACCGCCTGCTTAAGGAAGCAAAAGCTACACGAATGTAATAAATCGGGATTTATCTGTACATAACATACAAAAATAATTAAAATTTATGGATATCAGTTGCGGAAATAAACAGGATGTGTTATAATATAAAGGTAATCTATGATATGATAAAGGGGATGATATTATAGAAACCAAAGGAAAAACACTGTCATTTGCTAATCTTGCACTTGCACTGGCTGACGATTACACCAGCCTGTATGTTATCAATTCTGAGGATGACAGTTACATTGAATACGTTCCGAGCGGCGAAAACAAGGAACTTGTAATTGCTTCGAGCGGGGAAAACTTTTACGGCGATGTACCGGAGAATGCACGTAAGCTGGTATACAAGGAAGACCAGGCGGAATTTTTAAATACCTTCAGCCGTGATAACGTTATGAAGGCACTTGCAGCCGGACGTTCGTTTACACTGGACTACCGCCTTGTCATAGACGGTGTGCCGTGTTACTACTCACTCAAGACTATACGGTCCTACAGTGACCAAAGTATAATAATCGGTGTACAGAACGTTGACAGTCGGGTGCGCCACGAACAGGAAATGAAGAAGGAAATACAGACCTTCAGTGACATTTCCACTGCACTGGCACAGCGCTATGCGGTTATCTATCATGTAAATGTGGTAAACGGTCACTATACTGAGTACAGTAACAGTGCACAGTATTCATGGGTAAAGAACGGCACCACAGGAGACTCCTTCTTTGAAGAATGCGCGGAGAACATTCAGACTTCGATCTATGAAGCCGACCGTTCCATGATGTCCACTGCAATGAAAAAGGAAAATCTTCTTAAAGCCATTGATATGTTCGGAAATGTAAATCTGACTTACCGGCTCATAGTGGACGGAGAACCGCAGTACGTGGCGCTGTACGCTGTACGTGCAGCGGAGGATTCGGATTATATAATAATTGCGGTTGCAAACATAGACAAATTCAAGCGTATGGAGCTCGACTACATTAACGCTGTTGAACTTGCAGGCAAGGACTGCCTTACAGGGGTAAAGAGCAAGCATGCCTATGCCGAGGCCGAAACAGAACTTGACAAAGAGATAGAAGAATCAGTATGCCAGCCTTTCGCTGTAGTTATGTGTGACTTAAACGGTCTAAAGGCCATAAACGACAACCACGGTCACAAGGCAGGTGACGACTATATCAGACAGGCAAGTGCAGTTATATGCAATACATTTTCTCACAGTCCGGTATTCAGAATAGGCGGCGATGAATTTGCCGTGCTGCTGAAGGGCAGGGACTATGAATGCCGCAGTGAGCTGATGGAGAGCATGTTTAAGGAGCTCGATGAAAACAGAAGAAACGGAATTCCGATGTTTGCCGCCGGAATTTCAGAATATGACGCCGGCACTGACATGCGCGTTCAGGATGTGTTTGAACGTGCGGACAAACTCATGTATGAGAACAAAGTCAAATGCAAGGCGTCTGTAAACCGGGGAACGGAAGGGGGGTAATACCGTGCGTATCACTTTTTCGGCTGTTTTTACAGTCGTGATCATTGCGCAGATAGTCTGTGTTATTAAGGCGAGACGTTCGGTAAAGCCTATCGCCCGTTACGTGGCTGCCATCAATTCAGCCATAATACCGCCTCTGCTCGGAAATCTTATCCTGATAGGCTCTCATGACAAATTTCTTTCTCAGATAGGCTGCTACATATACTTTCTTGGGGTTGACCTTGTTGTAATGACTCTTGCGCAGTTTACAGTGGAGTACTGCAAAACAAGAAACAATACACTGAGTAAACCGAGGATAGTTTACATACCGCTTGCCATTGACGTTATCCAGTTCCTTATTAATCCGTTTACCGGACATGCCTTTGACCTGAAACCGGTGGATTATGAAGGGACAGTATACTGGAAACTGGAACCGTACATCGGGCAGGCCTATCACAGAGTGGTAGCATACGCCATTGTTATAGCGGTGGTGGTCATCCTTCTTCAGACCGCTTCGCGAATGCCTAAGATCTACCGTGAACGCTACACTTCCATTTCGCTGGTAGTCATATTTGTCGGACTGTGGCAGGGAGCCTATCTGTTCTCCGATTCACCGATAGACCGTTCAATGCTGGGCTACGGAACACTCGGAATACTCATCTACTTCTTCGCGCTGCAGTACAGGCCGTTAAGGCTTCTTGACAGGATACTTTCAAGTATTGTTTCGGGAATGGATGAAGCACTTTACATATTTGATCCTGCAGGAAAGTGCATATGGGCAAATAAAACGGGGCTTGAACTGGCGAAAGTCAGTGAGGATGAGATCGAAAAGGCTGCTGATTCACTCATGGCTCTCTTTAAAAATGCGGGCAGTGAGAATGACACAGGCAGTGTTCAGCGTGTTGTCGGCAGCGGTGATGACGCCCGTTACTATACTCTTGAAGAAAACAGGACTGTAGATGAAAACGGAAAGTCACTGGGTACATATCTCCGTATCTGTGACGTTACCGACGAACAGAACAGAATGAAGCGCGAGATGTATGCTGCCACACATGATCTCATGACAGGAGTTTACACGCGTGAATATCTGTTTACAAAGATATCTGAAAAACTTGTTAATAATCCGGACACAGTTTATTATATTCTGTATATCGATGTAAAGAACTTCCGGATGGTCAACGATATTTTCGGTACTGAATTCGGCGATCATACCATCAGGCATATGGGCGAGTGGATAAGTAATTATCTGTCACCGAACTGCATATACGGCAGACTTATCGGCGCTTCCTTCGGAGTGCTTATGCCTAAGAATGAATGGGAGCATGACTACATTGAAAAAACACTTACGAATTTTGTACTGAAAGACCAGAAAGCCAGCTACCATGTGCTTATACATGTAGGTATCTATGAGATTGAAAGTAAGGATGAGGACGTTTCAGTAATGTTTGACCGTGCCTTCCTTTCACTTTCCACTATTACTGATGAGTTCCATGTTCACATAGCGTATTACGATGCAGCTATCCGTGAAAAGATCCTGTGGGATCAGAACATATCCGGTCAGCTGAAAGAAGCGATAGAAAACCGTGATCTTTGTCCGTATCTTCAGCCGATAGCAGACAGCAGGGGAAATATCGTAGGTGCCGAGGCACTGGCAAGATGGGAACACGCTGAGTACGGATTCCTTGCACCGTATAAATTCATTCCGGTGTTTGAACATAATGGTCTTATAGTTGATGTTGACCAGCATATGTGGCGCTGTGCCTGTGAGATACTTGCACGCTGGAAGAAACTCGGTTCGGACAAGTTTATTTCAGTAAACATTTCACCTATGGATTTTTATTTCATTGATGTATATGAAAAACTGAATTCACTTGTCAGAGAGTATGAGATTGATCCGTCAAAACTCAGAATCGAGATAACGGAAACCGTCATGATGGATGATGCCGAGAACAGAATGGAGATACTTCAGAAGTTCAGAGAAGACGGCTTCATCGTTGAGATGGATGACTTCGGAAGCGGCTACTCATCACTCAACATGCTTAAGGATATGCCGGTCGATGTACTCAAGATCGATATGAAGTTCCTCGGAAAGAGCAACAACGTCGAAAGAGCAAGGATCATTGTGGACAATATAATTTCACTTTCCAGAGACCTCGGCGTAACCGCACTTACCGAAGGCGTTGAAACAGAAGATCAGTATAACAATCTTTCCTCTATGGGCTGTGAACTGTTTCAGGGATATTATTTCGCAAAGCCGATGCCGGTAAAAGAATACGAAAAATTCGCCGGTATTGCAGATGATGATTCCGCGGAATAAAAAAATATTAAATCTTATAACGGGTACTGCGTTTGCGGTACCCGTTAAATGTAAGGTAGCAAACACTTCGTGTTCGCTGCTATAGAAAAGCAGCAAAATTCTTGCTGCTTCGTATGGGTAGCTCTTAACAGCCTCATTAAATGGAAGGTGGATATTATGTTGAAGAAAAATCTGTAATATGGTATAATGTAACCATAAAAATATAATTTTATAAAGGAAAATACAATGAATATAAATTCATCAGAGCTGGATAAATTTAAAGAAGATTTTGAAGCAGCAATGGTTTCGCTTCAGGAAAAGTATGATGTTACAATTACTCTTGGACCGATAACATATTATAAAAATGATTTTTCAGCTTCACTGACTGTTGATAACGGTCGTGATCCGGAAGAAATACGATGCAGAAGATTTAACAGGAATGTATGGAAATATAAATCTCTTGGATTCGAAGAAGGCATGTACAGACGTATTTTTATAGCAGATGATGAAAAACGTTATGCTATCCTGGGTTTTAACACCAAGGCCAAAAAGTATCCGCTTGTAATAGCTGACATCGAGACAGGTGAATCATTCAAGGCCACTACAGGTTTTGTAAGGCAGATCGTTAATGAATTTTATATAGAAGCTGTTACTGTAAATGATGATGATTTTGTCGACTAATAAAAGGTAGCGTACACTTCGTGTCCGCTGCTATTGAAAAGCAGCAAAATTCTTGCTGCTTATTCACCGATAAGTGCATAAAATTTGAACGTTCGGAGGTACCAAAGAAATGAACGGCCGGGAAGATAAAAAAAGCAACGATTTGTTTTACACCTGTTCTCTTATAGAATACATTGCAAGGAAAACAAAGAACAAGCCGTCAGTTATTACTGAACTTATTGGTAGGGAACGCATCAGATTCAATGTCCTGTTTCTATAAAACGTCTGGTTGATAATGTAGACTAAAAAATTCTAGGGAACTTAGGATTAATGATCTTAATCCTTACCCAGCAATTCTTAAACAATATGAATATGAGTCAAAGGGCTGTGATTCTTTTGTTGCTGACATTCCATGCGAACAATGCGGAAAAAATGGAATTTCAAAAAATGAAACATTTCTGCCGATTGGCCGCTGTTGCTATTGTGGTTTTGAAAACGAATTAGCTACATGTACTCGTTGTGGCGAGTTATTTAATGCAAATGAACTTGAAGGCGGTTTTTGCTCGAATTGTGCTGATAATATCGAGAAGCAATAAAGGTTATTTATTGTGAATTTTCAAGGTAAATGCAAAATAGCAGCATTTACTATGAATGTATCAAATTTGTGGTCGAAAGCCTTTATAGCTAATAAGGTTTCCTAATTGATTTAAGGAAATCAATTAAAAATTAGATCATATATGATGTCATGATGACATATTTGACATGTGAGGTATTAATTAATGGAACTTGAATTTGATATTGAGGATCTGCTTCGTAAGAATAATATTGAATCTGATCGTATAGAATTCAAAAAAGGGTGGAATCCAGATGATATTTATAGAAGCATCTGTGCTTTTGCTAATGACTATGATAACCTTGGAGGAGGATATATTCTCGTAGGAGTGGAAGAAAAGGAAGGTATAGCTGTTCGACCAATTTGTGGATTGCCTGTAAATACGATAGATAAAATCCAAAAAGAAATGGTTGGTTATAACCGAAAAATTCAACCGCCGTATTTTGCAAAACTTATTCCTGAAAAAGTAGATGATAAAGATATTATGGTTATATGGGTTCCGTCCGGAGTGCAAAGACCGTATAAGACCACAGAACATGTTACAGCGAAGAATGATAATAATTTCAAGTATTTTATTCGTTACGGAACGAGTTCTGTAGTAGCTACACATGAGCAGGAACGAGAACTTTTGGCAATGTCCGCACATGAACCGTTTGATGTTCAGGGAAATTCAAAAGCGACTATTGACGATATATCTCCTCTTCTTCTTGAAGAACATTTGAAAGCAACTGGAAGTAAGCTTGCTAAGCAGATAGCTAAACTCGGCGTGAAAGAAGTGCTGGATCAGATGGAACTGCTTGAAGGACCACCGGAAAGACAGCGAATCAAGAATGTCGCTCTTATGATGTTTTGTGATCACCCGGATACTTTTTTTCCGTATATGCAGGTTGAAATTGTCAGATTCCCAAATGGTAGTATTAAGGATCCTAAGAATTTCATAGAGGTTCCACCGATTAAAGGCACTGTTCCGCAGATTATCAAAAGAACAATGGAAAAGCTTCAGGATATTGCAATATCGGAATATGTACAGAAAGTTCCGGACAGGATGGAAGCTAACAGATATGTAAGTTATCCTTATGAGACATTAGAAGAAGCAGTTGTAAATGCTTTTTATCACCGTGATTATATGTGTTATGAGCCAGTTCACATTGAAATTGAGCCAGATTGTATACGTATAATCAGCTATCCTGGTATTGACAGATCAATTTCACTTAGTGTAATAGAAAAAGGTGAACGATTTAAAACAAGAATGTATCGTAACAGACGACTTGGAGAGTTTTTGAAAGAACTGGATCTAACCGAAGGAAGATGTACAGGTGTTCCTACCATTCAGGAAGGTCTGGAGAAAAATGGTTCTCCAAGAGCTGTTTTCGAAACCGACGATGACAGAAGAGCAGTCTGCGTAACTATTCCGATTCATCCTGAGTATTTGAAAATTAGAGATGTGATCGATCAAAACGCGAGGATTGAAGACCAAAACGCGAGGATTGAAGA
>JAGDDO010000379.1 GCA_017848205.1 Oscillospiraceae bacterium
ATTCATAAGAGCCATAGGAACGCCGTTTTTAAGAAGCTTGAGACTTATGCCGGCATCAAACTTCCGCTCTTCCTTTTCCATCTTTAAAAAGTCCATGCTCACAAGTTTTCTTATGCAGACTGCAGCCGAAACGACCTGCGAAAGTACAGTAGCTGCTGCTGCTCCGCCTACTCCTGTACGAAGCACGAAAATAAGGAAACAGTCAAGCATTATGTTTATAACTGACGAAAGGATGATCGCGGTAAGCGGTGTACGGCTATCTCCGAGGGATCGGAGAATACCTGCGCTTACGTTGTAGGTTATTGAAGCAAGCAGTCCGCCGAAGATTATATAGCCGTAAAGCAGACTGTCATTTAAGATGATCTCATCGGTCTGAAGAAGAATGAGTGTATTCTTTAAAAAAGCTGTGCTCAGTACTGTGAGCAGCGCTGTGATCCCGAATGAGAGAATTATCATTGAAAAAAGTGTCCGGCGGAGCATTGAATAGTTTTTTTCACCGAACCTCTGGGCAATAAGAACAGAAAAACCGTTTGCAAGTCCCATCGAAAATCCTACGATAAGGAAGCAGAGCGAAGACATGTTGCCTACCGCTGCAAGAGCGTTGTCGCCGAGTCCTCTGCCTACTATCATGGTATCAGCAAAAGTGTAAAACTGCTGGAGCATGGCAGTCGCAAGCATCGGGAAGTAAAACTTAAGTATGACTTTGCTTATACTGCCTTTTGTGAAATCTGTTGTTGAATTCATGCCGATCCCTCCTGTAATTTCAGTTTGCAAAGATCATTCCGGCGCCGGCTGATCAGACCAGGGATCACGATGTTTATCCTGCTTTGTGACCTGCCCTGCTTTCCTGTCTTTGAACTATTGATATTATACCCGGAAGATCTGTTCTGTTCTATCAAATCTATTGTTTTTTTATCGAAAATATGGTATTGTTATAGTGTACGAAAAAATATTTCTGCATCTGCTTTATAGGGAGACAGATATGAATACAAACAAGGAACTCAATTACAGGCTTTTCGTTCAGCTTGAAGAAGATTTCAAACGTACCGAGATCAAAAGCGAGTTTTCCAGATACGATGACATAAAAAACGGCAATGTAGAAAAAGTGAAGGAAAACTACGAATACATAAAAGATCACTACTATGACGGCAAGGGGATGCTGTCCGATGATCTTTTACGCAACAATCAGTATCACTTTGTGACCGGTACCGGAATTATCGCGAGGATATGCATTGACGGCGGAATGAACCACGACATCGCCTATACCTTAAGTGATATCTACATAAGAAAATGCGACAAATGCCGGAAGCCGGAGGAGATAATCGAACTTACCGGAGAAATGATGATCGACTTTGCCGTAAGAATGCGTGAAATAACGAAATCAGACGGTGTTTCCCTGCATGTCCGCAGAACAGTCGACTTCATTTACAAAAATCTCGGCGATCATCTTACTCTTGAAGCGGCTGCTGAACATGAAGGTCTGAATCCGAGCTATCTTTCCAAGCTTTTTGCCAGGGAAATGAAAATGCCTCTGAAAGCCTTCATTCTGAAAGCGCGTATCACAACTGCACAGAACATTCTTATTTTTTCCGACTTTCCGATCTCAGAGATCACAGCGTCACTCGGTTTTTCCTCACAGAGCGCCTTCTCGGCAGCTTTCAGGAAACTTACGGGCATGACTCCTATGCAGTATCGTTCACGCTTTAGTGATGAATATCCGTTCCGTTCACTTTCAGAAAGAAAATGATCTTTAAAATACATTAATCAGCGCTTTCAACATTTAAACCCTGCTCGATTCTCCTTGACTTTTTTTACATTTTAAGTTACTATTAAAGTACGTACAAATTCTTATCACATCTTATCTTACAGGAGGAAACGAAATGAAATCGATAAGAAGAATAACTGCTGCGGTTCTTGCCCTGGGTATGACAGCTACTCTGGGAAGCAGTTTTTCACCTAACAAGACAGCTGCACCGGGAAACACAGTTTCTGTCAAGGCTGCTGATGACTGTCACGACGACTGGATCCACGCTGAAGGAAACAGACTTTACGATATGAACGGAAATGAAGTCTGGCTCACAGGATGCAACTGGTTCGGCTATAATGTAGGAAGCCAGGTTTTTGACGGCGTATGGTCCGCAAACATGCACCAGTGTCTCAACGAGATCGCTGACCACGGCTTCAACCTTCTCCGTGTACCTATGTCAACAGAGATCATTCTCGGATGGAAGGAAAAGAAACCGGACGACATCATCAAGGTAAATCCTTACTCAAACCCGGAACTTACAGTAAGCGGCGAAGCTGCTGAAGGCGCAATAAAGTACAGCTTCGACATCTGGAACATGGCTGTTCAGTGGTGCAAGGAAAACGGAATCAAGATCATGATGGATATCCACAGCGCTGAAACTGCTTCAGCAGGACACCAGGTACCTGTATGGTACACCAGCAAGTTCTCTGAAGATGACTGGATAGAAGCACTTGAATGGTTCACTGACTATTACAAAGATGACGATACGATCATCGCTATAGACCTTAAGAACGAACCTCACGGAAAAGCTGATGAAGGCGAATTTGCAAAGTGGGATGAGTCAAATGACAAGAACAACTGGAAGAGAGCCGCTGAACGCGGTGCCAAGGCTTGTCTTGACATCAACCCTAACATTCTTATCATGGTTGAGGGTATCGAAGTATATCCTAAGTTCGAAAAGGGATTTGACTGGTCAAGCCCTTCCGTTGACTACGCTCACTATGACGATCCTGACGCTCAGCCATACTACGGTACATGGTGGGGCGGTAACTTCCGCGGCGTAAAGGATCACCCTCTTGACCTCGGAAAATACCAGAGCCAGCTCGTTTACTCACCTCATGACTACGGCCCGCTCGTTTACGCACAGAAATGGTTCGACAAGGACTTTGACAGCGAATCACTCATGAAGGACTGCTGGCACGACAACTGGTTCTATATTATCGAAGACAACACAGCTCCTCTCCTCATGGGCGAATGGGGCGGTTTCATCGACAAGGAAAACGATCCTACAGGTGACAATACCAAGTGGATGAAGTGTCTCCGTGACCTCATGATCGAGCACCATATCAACCACACATTCTGGTGCTTCAATGAAAACTCAGGCGATACAGGCGGACTTGTATACGACAACTTCGGCAAGTGGGACGAAGACAAATACAATCTCGTAAAACCGGCTCTCTGGCAGGATGAAAACGGCAAGTTCATAAGTCTTGACCACCAGAGACCAATGGGTCAGGGCGGCAACGGTATTTCTGTAGCTGAATACTACGGCGGTACTATCCCGAAGCAGGAACCTAAGGTAACAGATGCTCCGAAGGTAACTGACGCACCTAAGACAACTGATGCTCCGAAGACTACAGACGCTCCTAAGACAACTGATGCTCCGAAGACTACAGACGCTCCTAAGACGACTGATGCTCCGAAGACCATAGATGCTCCAAAGACAACTGACGCGCCGAAGACTACAGATGCTCCTGTAACAACTACAAAGACTGAACCGGCTGCAACAGAAACTCCTGCAAACAGCCAGGCCGGCGATATTGTTTACGGTGACGTAAACGGTGACGGAATGGTGGACGTAACAGACCTTTCTACAATGGCTGTAAAGCTCGTTGACAAAAAGGATTTCACAGCTGATCAGATTAAAACTGCTGACGTTGACGGAGACGGAAAGGTAACACTTACAGACCTTGCAACTATCAGACAGTATCTTTCAAAGAAGATCACAAAGCTTGGTCCGAGCAAATAATTTAAATATTTTATAACTACAAAATTACCCGGTGATTATATCATAGTCACCGGGTTTTGTTTTGCTTGCATTCATTGCCGAAATATGTTAAAATTAATTTGTATGTACTTACGCAATCGATGATATTTCTCAGGAAGGAGGTATTAGCATTTGAAACTAAGAACCATATATATAAAAAACTTCGGAAAGCTTAAGGATTTTAAGCTTAAACTTAAACCGGAACTGAATATAATATGCGGAAACAATGAATCCGGAAAAACCACTGTCATGAGTTTTATAAAGATGATGTTTTACGGTACATCATGCAAATCTTCCGACATCGGCAAAAACCTCAGGAAGAAATACGCCCCGTGGGACGGCTCCCCGATGTCCGGATATATTGAATTCGAAGCTTCCGGTCAGGAATACAGGCTAGAACGTGAATTCGGAAATTCCAATATCAGCGATGTGATAACCATATGGAATCTTACCACC
>JAGDDO010000380.1 GCA_017848205.1 Oscillospiraceae bacterium
ACATATTCACGGTCGGTAAGTTCAGGAACATCTTCAAGTCTTATTCTGTCGTGGACGACTTTTGAGCTGTTGCTGAAAAATACTGTTGAAACATAGGCTTCGCCCTCTTCTTTCTTCTGCTTTGCAATAAGTGAATTAAATCCGCCGACCGTATCGGCTGTAAGGCTGCTCATTGATCCGCTCTCGTCAAGGATAAATACAAGTTCAGTTAAATTCTTTTTCATAGTAAAATACCTCCGTCTGATGTCTGTTTTAAAAACTGCTGATAGTTCTGAAACCCGGATACGCGGGAGGAAGATCTTCTTCCCGATGTTCATCAGCGTTTTCTTTACTGTAATTACAGTATACATCATAACGGAGGTATTAAGGTCGCCTGCAAAGCGACATATCACGAACCGATGAGACTCTGGTCGAAAGCGAAAAGAGCTTCGTTTATCTCATAAATATCATAATTGCCGTGCTCAATAAAATAGCGGATTATAAGATCAAATTTCAGGCTGTCCGAAAGTGCGTAGCCTGCTTTTTTTAAGAGTTCTTCCGTTTCGCCGAGATCAAGTTCAAGAGCTATTGCGAAAGCGACTGCTGTCTGTTTTTTAGGTTTGTAGTTTTTGTCACTGCGTATTTTTGAAAACAGCTTGCGGTCGATATTGGCCTTTTTATAGGTCTCGACATCGCTCATCCCCTTTTCATCTATAAGATGAAGCAGAGCTTCCGAAAAGGATTCATCGTGCATTTTAAGCATATCTTCAAGAGATGCGTCACTTAAGAGGCTGGCAGATTCTTCTTTAACATCTGCTTTTATACCGAAACCTTTGAGTTTTTTCTTTTTCGCAAATACTTCGGCAGATTTTCCGAACATATTAGCAGCTGCCGGAGCTCCCATGATGCCGGAACGATACTCCCGGTCGTCATCGGCTCTGCGTCTGTTTCTTATATCTTCCCCGGCACGTTTCTCTGCATAGGCATCACTTATATACTGCCTTATCTCACCGATGACACCTGAGCTTACTTCAAAGGAATCCCTGTCGAATATGACAAGTGTGATGTCCATATCATTTTCCGCAAGGAACGACCTCAACTCTGAAACAGCCACATCCAGCGCCTTATCCTTCGGATAGCCGTAAATACCGGATGAGATAAGCGGAAAAGCCACACTTTCGCATCCCTTTTCCTTTGCGAGTGTAAGAGAATTCCTGTAGCATGAACGGAGAAGATTTTCCTCGCCCCTGTCACCGCCGTGCCAGACAGGACCTACAGTGTGTATGATAAATCTGCAGTCCATGTTATATCCCTTTGTAACTTTAGCTTCCCCTGTCCTGCATCCTCCGAGAGTTCTGCATTCTTCCAGAAGTTCAGGACCGGCAGCATAATTTATCGCACCGTCCACACCGCCTCCGCCGAGAAGCGAGGAATTTGCAGCGTTTACTACCGCATCGGCGTGCATTTTTGTTATATCATTTCTGATGATCGTAAATGGCATAAATATCTTCTCCCTGTTTAAAGCAGTACTGTACGCAGAGTATACAGCAAATGCGGTATACACACGTAAAACCCATACAATTATTATAAGCGAACAGCCTGTAAAAAACAAGCTAAAACCCTGATCAGCAGCATGTATTCTTTTAAATTCATATCACGGCTGATTTTTCAAAATTTACTCTTGCATGTTGCATTTAAAATTGATATAATATATACGGGTGTTTTTGCGCGGAAGAACGTGCAGAACAATCAGTGAAACCAAAAATTTTGAAATGAGGAATCAGAACATGCCAAGTAGTATAGTAATCGGAAGTCAGTGGGGCGACGAAGGTAAGGGTAAAGTAATCGACATCCTTGCGTCACAGGCTGAGGTAGTTGTACGTTCACAGGGCGGCAACAATGCTGGTCACACGGTTGTAAACAACGGTGTAACTTATAAACTCCACGTAGTTCCTTCCGGTATTCTTTATCCGGACACACTCTGCCTTATCGGTGCGGGCGTTGTTATAGATCCTAAGAACTTCCTTGAAGAGCTCCAGATGCTCAAAGACAAGAACATTTCAACAAAGAATCTTAAAATAGATCCACGTACACATGTTGTAATGCCATGGCACATCCTCCTTGACGGACTTTCAGAACAGTTCAGAGGAAACAGTGACATCGGAACAACAAAGCGCGGCATCGGTCCTGCTTACATGGACAAGTATGAACGCTGCGGTATCAGAATGTACGACCTTGTTCACCCTGAAATATTCAGAAAGAAGGCACTTTCTACAGGCGCTCTCAAGAACAAGATAATCACAGAAGTTTACGGCGGTGAAGCATTCGACCTCGAAGCAGTTATCGCTGAATACACAGAATACGGCAGGCAGCTTGCTTCTTACGTTGATGACGTTTCAGTACTCACATACGAAGCAAACAAGGCAGGCAAGACTATTCTTTTCGAAGGCGCTCAGGCTACACTTCTTGACATCGACTTCGGTACATATCCATACGTAACATCATCACACCCTGTTTCAGGCGGCGTATGCACTGGTACAGGTGTTGGTCCTAAGATGATCGACAGAATAATCGGTGTTGCCAAGGCTTACACAACAAGAGTCGGCAAGGGACCTTTCCCGTCAGAACTCAATGACGAGATCGGCGACAAGATCAGAAACATCGGCGGCGAATTCGGTACAACAACAGGCCGTCCGAGAAGAACAGGCTGGTTCGATGCAGTTATCGTTCGTCACTCAGTAAGAGTTAACGGTCTTGACAGCCTTGCAATAAACAAACTTGATACACTTGCAGGTCTTGATACACTTAAAGTGTGCGTTGCCTACAAGAA
>JAGDDO010000039.1 GCA_017848205.1 Oscillospiraceae bacterium
AGCAAGGATGTTAAGCTTAACTACATTCTTGACAACATGATCATGAACGGTGAGCTCGAACCGCTCATTGTTGTGTGTCCGACATTCGACAAGTGCACAGCTCAGACATTCTACAAGGAATGGCAGCAGAGCCTTATCCCGTTCATTGAGGCAAAGTACTCAACATATGCAGAGTCAACTTCTGCAGCTGATATAAAGGCTTCAAGATATCACCGTGCATACGGCGGATTCTCAATGGGTTCAGCATCAACATGGGCTGCACTCGTCCATGACGGTCTCCCGGTATGTGCGTACTGGCTCCCGCTCAGCGGCGATAACTGGGAAGCAAGCGGCGGCGGATACGCAAAGGCTAAGTCAGTAGCAGACGCAGTTGACAAGTCAGGACTTAAGAAGAACGAATACTTCATCATGGCGTGCACAGGTTCAGAAGATATCGCATATGCTAACATGAATCCTCAGATGGATGAAATGAAGAAGATGAGCCAGTTTGTTTACACTTCAGACTTCTCAAAGGGTAACTTCTACTACCTTGTAGCTCCTGGCAAGACACACTGGTGGGGATACGTAAGACATTACGTATATGACGTTCTCCCTTCATTCTTCCACGAAGGCCAGTGATGAACAGATATTGATCATCAATAACTTCTAAACAGCATCCGAAGAATGGTTTTACCTCATTCTTCGGATGTTTTGCTGTTTGTATTTCAGCAACCCGCAAATAAGCAAAAACCAGCCTCCGGTCCGCACACTGCGTGCAGGCCGGAGGCTGGTTCGTTTTATTCTTCGGTGATATGGAAAAACGCATATCTTGTCAAG
Source organism: Oscillospiraceae bacterium (assembly GCA_017848205.1). The sequence continues at coordinate 817 of JAGDDO010000039.1, forward strand.
CGGGCGGAATCGTGTTATAATAGTAGCTGTGTATACGTAAATGAACGGAGGAATGTTTTTGGATCCTTACATAGAAAAGGTCAGAACGATAAATGAAAAGCTGGATGCTCCGCCGCTTGCGCATGTTCACAGTTACGGATGCCAGCTTAATGTTACTGACGGGGAAAAACTCAAGGGACTTCTGTCGAAAATGGGATACGGTTTCACTGATGTTCCGGAGGAAGCAGATCTTGTTATACTGAACACCTGTGCAGTACGTGAGAACGCCGAGGATCGTGTGTTCGGCAATCTCGGGTTTCTGAAGCATTACAAGGAACTGAAAAAGGACATGATCATCTGCATTTCCGGATGCATGACGGAGCAGAAGGACGTTGTTGAAAAAATACGTTCATCCTATAAATATGTTGACATTGTTATCGGAACGAATGCGTTTGACCGTTTTCCGGGATATGTTCACGAGGTGCTTTCAGGCAGGAAACACGTTTATGATGAGTCCGGTCCGGGAAGCGGCGTTTCCGAGGGAAACGAGCAGATAAGAAGCAGTTCGTTCAAGGCGTCCGTCCCGATAATGTACGGATGCAACAATTTCTGCACCTACTGTATAGTGCCGTATGTAAGAGGGCGTGAACGCAGCCGAAAGGCGGAAGATATACTTGCCGAGGTGCGCGGCATTGTGGCGGACGGCTACAGGGAGATAATGCTCCTTGGCCAGAACGTCAACTCCTACGGAAATGACCTTGAAGACGGAATAAAGTTTCCGGAGCTTTTAAGAAGGATAAACGCCATAGAAGGTGATTTTATAATAAGATTTATGTCGTCGCATCCGAAAGATGCCGGAAAGGATCTTATCGATGCACTGGCTGACTGTGAGAAGGCAGGACATTTTCTGCATCTTCCTGTGCAGTCGGGAAGCAACAGCGTGCTCGAAAGAATGAACAGACGCTACACAGCGGAAAAATATATGGAGATCATCGACTACGCAAAAAGCCGGTGTCCGGACTTTACTTTTTCGACTGACATTCTTATCGGATTCCCTGACGAAACTGACGAGGAATTTGAAGATACGCTGAAGCTGATCGAAAAGGTGCGCTACAGCAATATTTACAGCTTCATATATTCAAAGCGTACCGGAACGAAGGCAGCACTTCTTGAAGACAGGACGCCGTATTCTGCAAAGCAGGAAAGAATGCAGAAACTTCTTGAACTTCAGAGAAGAATAACTACTGAAGACTACAGAAAATATATAGGAAAGACTCTTAAGGTACTGGTCGACGGCCCGGGAAAAGGCGGGGAAGGAACTCTTACCGGAAAGAGCAGTGAATTCATTATAGTAAACTTTAAAGGCGACAGTTCACTTGCCGGACAGTTTGTGAATGTAAAGATAACAGCAGCCCGTAACTGGGCAGTGGAGGGTGAACTTATCTGACCTGAAGAACCGTCCGCGGTAAAAGGACAGAAACGTTTGAGCCCTGATCCGGGAAGATCAGGATGACGGACTTGCCGGAAAACAGAATTTTAATCGGAGGAATCGATAATGGACAATATAATTGAAAAGACAAGAGAACTGGGAAAGCTCATCCAGCAGGATGCAAGGTACAAGGCATATGTTGCCGCAAGAGAAAAGAACGACAACGATCCTGCTCTTCAGAAAATGATCGGAGAGTTCGAGGAAATGCGTACAGAACTTGCAGTCGAAATGACAAAGGATGACAAGGACACTGAAAAGATAAAGCAGCTTGATGAAGATATCAAGACTCTTTACGGCAGTATCATGGGCTCAGAGCTTATGATGGAATTTGAAACAGCCAAGGCAGCAATGGATACTATGCTTTCACAGATAAACACTGTCATCACACAGTGTGCAAACGGTGAAGATCCTGATACATGTCCTGTTACAACAGGATGTACTGGAAGCTGCGATTCATGTGCAGGGTGCCACTGATCATGAAGAATATGAAAAAGCGGATACTTGCGGGACTGATCGCATGTATAACTGCGTACAGCTTTTCGGGCAATCAGGCGGTTTTTCTTTCATCAGCCGAAGAAAAGCCTACTGTACAGGAGCTTGAAAACCAGAAAGCTGAAAACGACAAAAAGATCGCTGAACTGAAAAAAGAGATCGAGGAAGCAAAGAAGGATTACGATGCTGTTATCTCAGATGAGAACGCAAAGCTCAGCTATCAGAACGCGCTTAATGAGAAAATCGATCTTCAGAATAAGAACATCGGCGTAGTTGTCGAGCAGATGAATCAGATCGATGAAGATATAAAGGAAAATGTAGCCGGTATTTCCGATGTTGAAAAGCAGATCGGCACACAGAACGTTCTTATAGATGAAAACATGGAACTCTACAAGAAGCGTTTACGTGCCTCATATATGTCCGGCGGAGACAATCTGGCTGCAGTGCTTTCCGGTTCAAGTAATTTTGAAGATATTCTGATGAAGTTCGAGATCATTTCAAGGGTTGCCGATCACGATAAAAAGCTGGTCACAAAACTTAACGAGCAGCTTGTAAAGCTGAAGGAACTTGAGGAAAATCTTCAGAACAGACAGGAAAAGCTTTCAGGAGATCTTGAAGATGCAGCTGCGAAAAAGGAAGAACTGAACGAAAAACTGGATATCCTTAACGCAGATTATGACGCAACAAGTGAGGAACTTTCAAAACTTGACGGCGAGAAGGCTTCACTTTCAAGTCATATTACCGAGAGCGAAGAGCTTATAGCGCTCAAGGAAGAAGAACAGAAAAAGATGGATGCTGCCATTGACGAAATTATGGAACAGATGAGGCAGGAATCCATTGCTGAATCAAAGAGAGTGTCTGAATCTCTCGCTATAGCAGCTGAAGAATCGAGAAAAGCGGAAGAATCAAGAAAAGCTGAAGAGTCACGAAAGGCCGAACGTGAACAGGAAAAGCCGGTGACACAGCCTCCTGAAGAAGAGGAAAAACCAGTCACACAGCCTCCGGAGGATGAACCGGAAGACGAGCCTGTAGTTCCTGACAGCAATAACGCACCGGCAGCGGATAATTCATCACTTATGTACTGGCCGGTACCGGGATTCACTAATCGTTCAAGTGACTTCTGGGACGGAAGAAATCACGGCGCTATTGACGTTGACGGATTGGGACATGAGGGCGGTATCAGAGGTGCGAAAGTGTACGCAGCGGACAACGGAATAATTGCCTCAGCTGTTGACACAGGCTGTACCCATGAATATGCGTGCTCATGCGGCGGCGGATACGGAAGCTATATCATAATCGCTCATGACGATGCAGTTCATTCTACCGTATATGCACATCTTCAGGCAGTATTCGTAAGTACAGGACAGCGTGTATCAAAAGGACAGCTTATCGGCCTTGTGGGAACGACCGGTTCTTCGACTGGCCCGCATCTTCACTTTGAAGTAAGAACAAACAACGTGAAAGTCGATCCTGACAGTTTCAGTTATCAGAACGAATATTAATAATTCATATTTTCGCAAGCTCTCTGAAAAGTTCAGAGGGCTTGTTTTTGTTGATCCGTATGTGGTATAATTCATGTATTACTAACGAACGGAATGGTGTAGTTTCCTTCGGAAACTAAATTGAATTTTTCCAGTCGTGGACTGGAAAATCACCGAAAAGACAAACGAGTTACTCAATTTTGAAAACTTTGCAGGGAGATACAGAGGAGGATTCTATGGAATTCTATGAAGTTATAAACAGCAGAAAAACTATTCGTGAATTTGAAAATGAAAACATACCGGAAGAGGTTATCGAACGTATAATATCGGCTGCATTCAAAGCACCTACCAATGATCATATGAGGGACTGGCATTATATTATAGTCAGAGATAAGAATGTTACTGCGAAACTGCTTGATATTATTCCAAAAGGTATATCTGATAATGATATGGAACAGCTGATAAAGGACTGGAATTTAAGTGATCTTTTACAGCAGGAGTGTTACCGTAACGCAGTTCCTAAACAATACAGAATGCTGTTTGATGCGTCAGCGATCATTATTCCTTTGCTTAAGCAGAAAACGGATATTCTTCGCCCGGAAAATATCTCACATCTGAACGGCTTCGCTTCAATCTGGTGCAGTATTGAAAATATATTTTTAGCAGCGACTGCCGAAGGATATGGCTGTAATTTAAGAGTACCGCTTGGCGATGAAGAAGAATATGCAAGAAAAGTACTCGGATTTTCCGAAGACTACTTCATGCCTTGTTTCATTGGAATCGGAAAGCCACGGAAAGATGCAGTGCCTGTAAAGCAAAAAGAAATCAGTATCAAGGAGCGAATACACTGGGATAAATTTTGTTAAAATAGCACGCCGAAGGCGTTCATTTGAAATGGTGGTGCCTTCGGCACAATTATAAAAAGTCTGCTGCGCACAGATTGACGTTGATTTGAGTAAAGGAGTTATTATAATGATTTTTCCACGTAAAATCGGAATTTCTATGCCGGATGTGATTAAAGATACTTTTGAAACAACAGAACATGAATATCTTGTGGGTTGTCGTTGTGATGATGCAGGAGGACCAATTTATAACCGTGAAGTAGATCAGAATGGAAATAAGCTGCCTCCGGTTGTTGTCAATCATTTTGATATTGTGGGATATATTGACCTTACAACCGGTACACAAGCTCGAAGCAATGGCTGGATGTCATTCACAACGGATTTTCCGGATTATAATAATAAAACGCAGGAAGAACAGAGGATTCTTTATGAAAACTCAAAGAAGGATAGATGTCTTTTTCAGAAAAACAAAATCTATCGAATCAAAGCCTATCCGCCTGTTTCTTGTCCGGATCGTCCTTTTTTCAACAATGAAGCACATATGCAGGGAATGTATGTCACAGAAATTCTTTCAGATGATGAGCAAAATGAATATCTTCAGAATCTGCTCGATATCTGGTACAATCCAGTAACTATACATTCTGAAGAATTAGGGGATATGGTTCTGGATAAAGAATTGATGTGGTACTGCACAAAAAAAGACTGGCGCAGAAAACCGATTGATATCAGTTTGAAAATTCATGACGAAAATGAAGATGTGTCCGCAGGTCTTGCGATTCTTGAACAGTTCTGGAAAAAGAAATCTGCCTGGGATAAAAAGCTACGCTCTTTTGCTGCGAATCAGCTTCTTGAACTCGCAAATGATTGGCAAGATGACGATGATGCCGAGGAATGGACGGAGGAATCATTCGCCAAAGCACTTGAAAATTCAGCACTTACAATGAATACAGATGGCAGGTTTGAAATGTGGTATAATGATGGAGACATTTTTCTCGGCCATTCAATTGTTGTATCCGGGAATGTTAAAGACGGCGCTAAGGGAGCTAAAATGGTAGGATAAAAATGAAAGAAATCGAAAAAACGCAAAACAGAATATAAAAAAAGCATTTTTTTATGTTCTGTTTTTTCAATAGTACGCCGAAGGCGTTCATTTGATTCGAAAGTTAGGTGATGCTATGTCGATAATAAATGATGACAGATTAAAATTAGGCTGTAAGTTGTCTGATCTTCAGGAGCTTATAGATTTTCATGACAGCAGTTTTGAGGAAATACAATATGACAGGCAATCTTTGCGGTTATATATCAGGATAAGTTTATGTAACTGGAGACAAAACGGATATGATGAGAATACTGAAAACGAAATAGAAGCGATTCATTTAAAGTTTGAAGGTGCTTTTTATAACGGAGAAAACAGGATTTTCAACGATGAGGATGCTGACGGAGGCATCTATTATGCGAAAATGACTGATGATAACGAGATAGAGTTTGTTGTTGAGGACAAAGACACAATTGTAAAATCTTATGTGATATCTGCGAAACACGTTTATATAGATAGCACGCCGAAGGCGTTCATTTGAAATGGTGGTGCCTTCGGCACAATTGAAAAAAATCCAGCTGTCGGTGCAGCTGGATTTTTTGTCTAATGTTATCTGTTATTTCTATAATACTTTTCACGGTAAACCTTTGGTGTCATTCCTGTGATCTCCTTGAATACGGCTATAAATACGCTTTGTGTGGAAAATCCCAGCGAGGTAGATATCACGGAGTAGGGCAGTTCAGAGTATCGGAGCAGATTCTGAGCTGTATCTACCCGTGCTTCTTTAACAAATCGTTTCAGTGGAACGCCGGTTTCCTGTCGGAACAGCCTTGAAAGATATGCAGGATTCAGCTCTGTAACTTTTGCAAGAGCCTTTACAGAAAGGTCGGCACCTAAATTTTCATAGATATGATCAATGCACTTGCGGATATGAAGAGATATAACTGCTTCTTTACGTATTTCCTGCATTCGCTCAGTGAAATCAAGACACATATCTTCATAAAGTTTATGTACACATTCTATTGTATTACAATTATCAGTTTTGAGAACGTAGAGATCTGACAGCGTACATGCTTCTGTCTGTCCCATACCTGTGTTCATACATGCGGAAGCTATTGCCGATGCAGATAGAACGAAGTTATATAAAGCGTTTTGAAGCTTGTTTTTGGACATTATCCTGTCGTCTGTCAGAGCAAGCTCGCCAAGGCTAAGCTGCTTTTTAACTGATTCAATATCACCATTGCATACTGAAGTGAACTCAACTTGTTTTGCCGAAGGTTCTGAACGCTTGAAATTATACATTTTCTGCCGAAACAGCTCTGCATTTAGCTCATTTCTGATTTTCATTTACACCGCCTGCCTTTCATCTGCAGATTATATCACTTTTCAGCTATTAATTCAAGTTTTCAGATATAAAACACGGCTTAGATATGATATAGTTATTGGCAGAGGTGATATGAATGGACCATACAAATGACCTGACAACAGGTAAAGTATCAGGAAAACTGCTTGGCTTTTTCTTTCCGATGCTGTTTACAAATCTTCTCCAGCAGATCTACTCAGTAGCTGATACAGCTATCGTCGGACGTGGATTAGGAGACAATGCACTTGGCGCAGTAGGGAACTTGTCTTCCTTATCGTTACTGATAATTGGTTTTTCGATGGGCGTTACAGGCGGATTTGCGGTTATCATTGCTCAGAACTTCGGTTCTGGTGATATGACTGCTTTACGTAAATCTGTTGCAATGTCTGTTAAGCTTTCAGCAATACTGACGGCGATTCTTACGGTGACAGGCTGCTTGCTGCTTAAACCGATATTGCTATTGATGCGTACAGACCGGATCATACTGGAAGACAGTCTGCTATACGGATATATTATCTTTGGCGGGTTGATTTCAACAATAGCATATAATCTGCTTTCAGGTGTTCTGCGCTCAGTCGGAGACAGTAAAACTCCGTTTGTTGCAATCATGATCTCCTCGGCAGTTAATATTGCGCTGGACTTCATGATGATATTTCTTTTTCATACAGGAGTTGAAGGAGCTGCGGCGGCAACAGTTATATCACAAGGTATATCCGCATTTATCTGCTATCAGAAAATAAAACAGATACCTGAGCTTGAAATCACTAAAGATGATTTTAAATCTGATATGCCAATGTCCTTGCTGCTCCTTAAAAACGGCATACCGATGGCTTGCATGAACTCGATTACGGCAGTCGGATGTATGGTCGTTCAGGGGTATGTCAATGATTGCGGTGTAGTCTTTACATCGGCATATTCGGTGTGCAGCAAATATCTGAATCTGTTTATGCTTCCGTCACTCACGGCAGGATTTGCAGTTTCTTCGTTTGTCAGTCAGAATTTCGGTGCAGGAAAAACCGAGCGTATCAGGAAAGGCGTTCGTGTTTGTTTTGGTATTGCACTGGTTTCTTATCTGTGCTTAGGTTCTGCTATGATACTGTATTCAAAACAGCTTGCTGATTTTATGCTTGATGAGAGTGAGACGATTTCTCTTTCCACGGAATATCTGAGAATATGCGGTGCAGGTTTGATACTGCTGAATTTGTTGTTTATTTACCGCAATGCAACGCAGGGGATGGGCTATCCGTTGATTCCGATGCTTTCGGGAATTGCAGAAATGGCTCTTCGTATTCCTGCAATCATTTTCCTGCTTCCGGATATAGGTTTTCGTGCAACCGCTTACGCTGAGATTGCTGCATGGACAGGAGCACTGGCTCTGAACGCGGGAGCATATATTATCTGCTTTAAGAAAACAGAATATAAAAAGTAATTTTTATGTTCTGTTTTTTCAATAGTACGCCGAAGGCGTTCCATAGCTGTGAAGCGATCCGCTTCGCAGCTTTTTTACAACCTTGACATTAGCAAAACCATGATGTTATAATTATAATGTTGTGCGGCTGAAGATAATGTACAGCAAGAAGGAGAACCCATATGCTTTATAAGGACATTGACAGAGAAAAAATATCACCGATGATGAAACAGTACTGTGACATCAAGGACAAGTACATGGAATACATACTGTTTTTCCGTCTCGGCGATTTTTATGAAATGTTTTTTGACGATGCGATAACTGTTTCACGCGCGCTTGAACTTACTCTTACAGGACGCGACTGCGGACTTGAGGAAAGAGCTCCTATGTGCGGTGTTCCTTTTCACAGTTCAGATGTATATACAAAAAAACTTATAGAACTCGGCTACAAGGTCGCAGTCTGCGAACAGATGGAAGACCCGAACGAGGCAAAGGGCATAGTTATCCGTGACGTCGTAAAGATAATCACACCGGGTACTCTTATTGAGGGCAGCATGCTCGATGACTCCACAAACAACTACATCTGCTGTGCCTATTACAAAGACGGCGAGTGCGCTGTGTGCTGTGCCGACATATCCACAGGTGACGCATCGGTCTCAGCAGTTCTTTCCGGAAAGGAACTGGAAAACGACATAATAAACGATCTGTCAAGATACCGTCCTTCGGAAGTTATTTTCAACAGCGATTTTCTGAAACTTGAAACAGTCTGCGATTTTATAAAGTCAAGACTTGAATGCTCATATACTGTCCGTGATGATATCTGTTTTGATACCAAGGAAAAGCAGGAGATAGTTTCAAAGCAGTTTTCGGTTTCATCATACGCTGATCTTTTCCTTCCGGAAGATGATATACGCACATGCGCAGTATGCGGACTTTTCGATTATTTCTACGAAACACAGCGTTCACTTACCGGACGTTTTACTGAAATAAAACTTGCAGATGACAATGCTTTCATGAGCCTTGATCTTTCCGCAAGAAGAAACCTCGAACTCTGTGAGACCTTAAGAAACAAGGAAAAGAAGGGTTCTCTCCTCTGGGTGATGGATGATACCAAAACTTCAATGGGAAAAAGACTTCTCCGTTCATACATCGAACAGCCGCTTTTAAGTCCTGCACGTATAATCGACAGACTCAACGCAGTGGATGCACTGGTAAATGACTCTGTTGCACTTCTTGAACTCCGTGACAGACTTGACCGTGTTTACGACATCGAGCGTCTCATGACCCGCGTCATGTACAAGACTGCAACTCCGCGTGATCTTAAGGCGCTGTCCATGACATCCCTTGAACTTCCGGGAATCAAGGAACAGCTTAAGTGACTTGCTTCGTCAAAGCTCCTTTCCGCACTTGAAAAGGATATTTTCACCCTCGACGAAATTGCAAATCTCATTGAAAATGCGATCGTTGACGAGCCGCCGGTAACCGTCAAGGACGGCGGAGTTATACGTGACGGATTCAACGAAAAGCTTGATGAGCTCCGTAACATAATCTCAGGCGGAACCGACATGATCGATAAGATCGTTGAACGCGAAAGGGAGAGAACGGGCATCAAGGGCCTCAAGACCGGTTACAACAGAGTTTTCGGCTACTTCCTTGAAGTTACCCGTTCCTACTACGACCTTGTCCCGGCTGATTATATAAGAAAGCAGACCCTTACAAACTGTGAGCGCTTTATCACCGAGGAACTGAAACAGGCCGAGAACACCATTATCGGTGCCAAGGACAAGGTGCTCGCACTTGAAAGTGATATATTCAATGAAGTCAGGGACTATGTGGCTTCAAAGCTTGAAGAAGTTCAGAAAACCGCATCGGCTCTTGCCGTGGTGGACGTAATGTGTTCATTTGCCTCGGTAGCTATCGCAAACCGCTACACCAAGCCGGATATTTCAGCCGACGGTGTTATCGAAATAACCGACGGACGTCATCCGGTAGTTGAACTTATGCTGGGCGATGAAGTCTTCGTTCCGAACGATACATTTATAGATACAAAAGCAAACCGCATGTCCGTAATAACCGGACCGAACATGTCGGGTAAATCCACCTACATGCGTCAGGTAGCCCTTATCACCCTTATGGCTCAGATGGGTTCCTTCGTTCCTGCAAAGTCGGCGCGTATCTCTGTAGTTGACAAGATCTTCACACGAATAGGCGCTTCGGACGACCTTACAGCCGGTCAGAGTACCTTCATGGTCGAGATGAGCGAAGTTGCGGATATTCTTAAACACGCAACGAAGCAGAGCCTTGTAATTCTCGATGAGGTCGGACGCGGAACTTCGACCTTCGACGGTATCAGCATTGCCAGAGCGGTGGCTGAAAACATATGTAACAGCAGAAGCCTTGGCTGCAAGACGCTGTTTGCCACACACTATCATGAGCTTATCTGCCTTGAAAACGAGCTTGAAGGCGTTAAGAACTACAGTATTGCCGTAAAGAAGCACGGTGAGAATATACGCTTCCTACGTAAAATAGTTCCGGGGGGCGTTGACGACAGCTACGGTATCGAAGTAGCGCGTCTTGCCGGTGTTCCGCAGAAGGTCATCACCAGAGCAAGAGAACTCCTTAAGGTTCTCGAACAGAATTCAGACAAGGGAAAACCGGACTTTGAAGCAAACAATGAGCAGATGAGTTTTGCCGGAATGACAAACGAAAGTGCTCTGGACAAATTAAGAAAAACAAACATTTCCGAGCTTTCGGACGCCGAGTGCCGTGAGCTTCTGGAAGATATGTACGCAATGATAAAGTAACAGGAGGGAAGTCATGCCGTCAATAAATGTACTCAGCCGTGAGATATCAGAACTCATAGCAGCAGGTGAAGTTATCGAAAGACCGTCATCAGTTATAAAGGAACTTATCGAAAACTCGATAGATGCCGGTTCAAAGCATATAACCGTCGAGATAAAACACGGGGGAACTACATTTATCCGTATAGCAGACGATGGATGCGGCATAGCTTATGAGGATGTTCCGAAGGCGTTTTTAAGACATGCGACCAGCAAGATAAAGGATGCGGACGACCTTAACAGTATCCTCACTCTCGGATTCAGAGGAGAGGCGCTGGCTTCCGTATGCGCTGTTTCGAAAACGGATATCATGACAAAGCAGGCAGCGGATGATCTCGGTACACACTATACTATCGAGGGTTCTGAGGAAAAACTTTACGAGCAGACCGGCTGCCCGGACGGTACCACGATTATAATACGTGATCTTTTCTACAACGTTCCTGCACGTCAGAAGTTCATGAAAAAGGATGCTGTCGAAGGCAATATGGTAGCCGGAATAGTGAACAAGATAGCAATGTCACATCCGGAGATAGCCTTCAAATTCATCCGTGACAACAAGCTTGAATTCAGCACTGCCGGTGACGGAAAGATGTATTCGGCGATGTTTGCAGTTTACGGCAGGACCTTTGCCGGAGACATGATACCTGTTGACTACGAACAGGACGGCATTC
>JAGDDO010000381.1 GCA_017848205.1 Oscillospiraceae bacterium
ATAAAGGAGGTCATAAACAATGCCTATCAAGATCTCGAAAGACCTTCCCGCTTATAAAACACTGATCGACGAAAACATATTCGTAATGCCCGGTGACGTTGCCGAGCATCAGGATATACGCGAACTGAAGATCGCAATACTCAATCTCATGCCGAAAAAGATCGAAACTGAGACTCAGCTTTTAAGGCTTTTGAGCAACACGCCTCTTCAGGTCGATATTGACTTTCTCCACGTAGAATCACACGTTTCAAAAAACACCTCAGTCAGTCATCTGAACACTTTTTACAAGACGTTCCGCGATGTGAAAAACAACTTTTATGACGGACTCATAATTACAGGTGCACCGGTTGAACAGATACCTTTTGAAGAGGTTGACTACTGGGACGAAGTCTGTGAGATCATGGAATGGTCAAAAACAAACGTTTATTCAACTATGCACATCTGCTGGGGTGCGATGGCCGGTCTTTACTATCACTTCGGCGTGCCGAAGCACGACCTGAGTGAAAAGATGTTCGGCGTCTTTCCGCACAAGGTGCTCAGACGTGAATCACAGCTTTTAAAAGGCTTTGACGACGTGTTTTACGTTCCGCATTCAAGACACACTGAAGTGCTGCGCGAGGACATTGAAAAAGTTCCTGAGCTCAACATTACCAGTGAGTCCAACATGTCAGGTGTTTACATAGTGTGCAATAAAAACAAGAGACAGTATTTTATCACAGGTCACAGTGAATACGACCGTGATACTCTTGCACAGGAATATTTCAGGGACAGGGACAAGGGACTTCCTATCAAAGTTCCGTACAACTATTTTCCTGATGACGATCCTGAAAACAAGCCGCTGTTCAGGTGGCGCGGTCAGGCGAATTTAATGTATTCTAACTGGCTGAATTACTGCGTATATCAGAGAACACCGTATGACCTCAGTGATCTGAGCAAAATGGAGTTCTGATATAAAATAATATTAAAATAAGGAGGAGCAGAAAAATGGAAGAAAACGGTTCAAAGGGCTTAAGCGTCGCTGCGCTTATCTTTGGTATTCTGGGTATTCTCTGCTGCTGCGTAGGTTTCCCGTTTGCCATCATCGGTCTTATTCTTGCAATTATAGCACTTGCCAAGCGCAAGGCTGGAAAGGGTCTTGCAGTTGCAGGTCTTATCACATCACTTATCACACTCATAATCAGTGCTATCGTTGGTATCAGCATGATACCTGTTATGCCTTACGTTGGTGAGATGGGCGAATTTTTCTCAGATCCGCAGGCTGCGATCACTGAATACGAAGAAGACGGCACATATCCTGCATGGCTCGATCACATGATCGATGACGGTGTAATTACTGAAGAAGATGCTGAACGTGCAATGGATCAGATGGTTCAGAGCGTTAAGAACGCAGGTCAGGCACAGTAATAACAGACACTGATCAGTAAAACTGACTTCTGAAAACAGAACACCTCTGTTCATTAAAACGAACGGAGGTGTTTTTGCGTATATATGAAAAATTAATAGTTCCATGACGGTTCAAGCACAGGAACAAAATTTCTGATGACATAGAAGACGGTAAGAGCAATAGTCAGTACAATGTAAAACGCCTTTTTCTGCGGAAACAGTTTTATGTTCTTTCCGAAGGTCTTAAGCAGAAGTTCCGAGTACCAGAATGCGATGGAAATACACATAAGGAGAATGCTCGGGTTGCTTCTGAGTGAACTTAAAAGGTCAAAGCGGAGCAGAAAGTGAACGGCTCTGGTGCATCCGCAGCCGGGACAGTAAAAACCTGAAAGAAGTTTTATAGGGCAAAGATAGTGAATGCCAGTGATGAATTTCAGGAAAAGCCTTGAGATGAAAAGTGAAAGTGAAAATATGATAAACGGAAGTGAGACAACAAAAATCTTTTTTTTCATGGGCAACTATCTTCTCCGTAAAACTTTAAGGCAAAAAAGTCTTTGATGGTACTAAAAAGGGTTGAAAAGTGACTGATTTTTTGATATAATTAAATTAGGAGTAGGACCGCCTGTAGCTCAGTGGATAGAGCAATACGCTCCGACCGTATGCGCGCAGGTTCAATTCCTGTCAGGCGGATTTTTTTACTTCTTCATTATACAACAGCAGGAAACTGTTGTCAAATGTCGATGAATTTTCAGGGGTTTTTTAATCGTCTTTAAAGAAGTTTTGCGGCTGTAAGCCGGTTGAATGTACAATCTGTTTTATACATTTTACACCAATTCACTATTGCCAATTAATATTTTTTATGCTATAATTATTATAATAATATCTTTTTAGGGAGGATTATATGAACAGTCAGTTCGAAAACATAGACGAAGTAAAGGCGGCTCTGAAAAAGATTATAGAAGAAAACGGAGTCGAGTTGTTCAGGGACACAAAAAGATTTACCGGCATTCTCAATGACTACATGCCCGACCTTGAAAAAGAGAGACGACTTATCAAGAACGTTATCAATAACAACGTAATAACACAGATGCTCGATGAGCCTGACCAGAAACTTTCCATCGTTAAGGCAAGGGAATACATGCTCAACGACATGTTCCTTTCTGCTTATGCTACAGAATTTGTTCTTGACTGCTTTACACACATGTTTGGATGGCCATTCACTCCTGAGATCAAGACTGAACCGGATCCGGTTCCTGCGGCCGCACCTGCAAGACAGGAAAAATCGTCCGGCGGCAGGGCTGAAAAGGATGAACCACCGGTCAAGCAGAAGCCATTCAGACCTTTTGACGCTATCAAGTACAAAATTTTCCCTAATGTAAGGATCCCGGAAGGATACACTGTTATAAACAGCTTTGCCTTTGACGGATACGGTTTTCTGAAAACTATAAAAATACCTTCCACATGCAAGGTAATCGGTGAATACGCATTCTCGGAATGCAAGAAGCTCCGTGCCGTTACTCTTCCTGATACACTCAGAGTTATCCAGAAGGGTGCATTCAGTTCATGCAGTTCACTTGAAAGGATCGAACTCCCGTGGGGCATCACAGCAATTGAGGAAGATACCTTCTCATTCTGCTCAAATCTTGAAGACATTGTTATTCCTTCAAGCGTTTCAAGCATCGGCGATGCTGCTTTCCAGGGATGCGAAACACTCCGCGACGTTACACTTCCGGAGACTATCAAGTTTATCGGCAGCAACGTATTTGCTTTCTGCCCGGCCATCACTATCCAGTGCCGTGAAAACTCATACGTACATAAATTCTGCATGACAAACGGAATCCATTTTGAATTTATAAGGAAACACTGATCTGCTGGCGGAGTTTATCCGGCGATTGTTCCGGTTCTCCGCACTGATCTGAAAAAAAGCGATTCAGTGAGAAAACAATAAATTATTAAGTAAGGGAATGATAGAAAATGGTAGAATTTAAGCCAGGTCAGACTATTCCTATGGAATACGGCGGCGAGTTAAAAGTTATAAGCACTCTCGGCCGCGGCGGACAGGGTATAGTTTATCTTGTTGAATACAACAACCTTAAATATGCTCTCAAGTGGTACGACATGGACAAGATGCGTGATCCGCAGGCCTTCAGAAAGAACCTTGAAGTAAACATAAAGGACGGCCCGCCGAGCGACAAGTTCCTCTGGCCTAAGTATCTCACAAAGATGGGCGTTGACGACAGCTTCGGTTATCTTATGACATTAAGACCGCCGGAGTATGATTCATTCGTTGACATCCTCAACATGTACAAACTTGAAGTTGATCCTAACACAGGAAAAGCTCACAGAGTAACAGTACAGTTCAAGAACCTTAACGCTCTTGTAACTGCTGCAATAAACATAGTTAATGCTTTCAGACAGCTCCACAGAGCCGGAAAGAGTTATCAGGACCTTAACGACGGCGGTTTCTTCATCAACGTTGCAAACGGCGACGTTCTTGTCTGCGACTGCGACAACATCGCTCCTGACGGCTATAACTTCGGTATCGGCGGCAAGCCGGGCTACATGGCTCCTGAAATCGTCCGCGGTGTATGCCGTCCTGACGTTCAGACAGACAAGTACTCACTTGCGGTTGTTCTTTTCAAGCTTCTGTTCCGAGGCGATCCTCTTGAAGGTGAAAAGGTAGTAAAGACTGTATGTCTTACTGAAACAGCAGAGCTCAAGCATTACGGCAAGGAAGCTGTATTCGTATTTGACCCTAACAACGATACAAACCGTCCGGTAAAGGGTATCCACGACAACGTTATCAAGTTCTGGGGAATCTATCCGAATTACATCAGACAGGCATTTACATTCACATTCACAACAGGTATCTCACAGGCGAACAAGAGAATCATCGAAAATGAATGGCAGAAGCTTTTCATCCGACTTCGTTCCGAGATCCTGCCGTGCTACTGCGGAAGAACAACTTTCACTTCAGCATACGATGAAGGCGAAAACAATACATTTATCTGCAGAAGATGCGGCAGAAAATACGCAACACTCAAGTTCAGCAACCGTGACTACAGAACACCGATCTACGTGGGAAGAAAGATCTATATGTGTGATGCAGTACCTGGTTCAGATGATTTCAGCACAGTCGTAGGGGAAGTTGTTGAAAACAAGATCCAGAAGGGTGTGCTTGGTATCAAGAACATGTCCGACAAGGTATGGAAGGTCAAGATGCCTGACGGATCAATTCATGAAGTTGGTTCAGGAAAGGGATTCCCACTCTGGGCCGGCGTTTCAGCTGATATAGGCGGGGTAAATATCGAATTATAGAAAGGGGTATTAAGTTACCATGGAAGATTTCAGCACTAAAGCAAAAGAGTTAATGGACTTTGATGATGACGATCCGCTTGGCGCTACAGGCGTGTCGAGAAAAAGTCTTGTAATATTTTTCCTTATCGATACATCAGGCAGTATGAAGGGAACAAAAATGGGTGAGCTCAACACAGCAATGGAAGAGCTTATGCCTGAAATAAGAAGCATCGGTGAAGCCGATACAGATATCAAGATCGCAGTTCTCACATTCTCAACAGGATGTGCATGGATGTATCCGGAACCGATCTCAGTAGAAGAATTTGAATGGGCAAGACTCGAAGCAAAGGGTATCACAGACCTTGGCATGACATTCGAGGAGCTCAACAGAAAGCTTTCAAGATCAGAATTTCTTAATTCACCTTCACTTTCATTCGCCCCTGTTATTTTCCTTATGACAGACGGTTATCCTACAGATGACTACAAGGCAGGACTCAGAAAGCTTCAGGTGAACAGCTGGTACAGATACGGACTTAAAGTTGCTCTGGGTATCGGCAAGGAAGCAAACGACGATATGCTTGCTGAATTTACAACATCGCCTGACACTGTTGTTCATGCTTACTCAGGCGGTCAGCTTGCTCAGCTCATCAAGAAGATCGCAGTTACATCTTCACAGATCGGAAGTAAGAGTATGACTCTTGCCGATGACGTTCTCCGCGATCTTAACGATGTTGACGTTCTTGACAAAAAGCAGGAACAGCTTGCTGAACAGATCAAGAACATTGTAGATTCAGACGAATTCCCTAAGGACGTACCATTCGACTCAGGATGGTAATCAAGAAGTTTCGAATTGATTAAGAAAAGAGGGATGAGTCAATAATGTACATCGGATTAAGCGAAGCTGTCCGTGGTGCAAGTCACGTTGAGAGTGATACAGTGTGCCAGGACTACGCAGCTTACAAGACGACGGACACCTATGCTATTGCGGCTGTTGCTGACGGACACGGCAGCAAGAAACACTTCAGAAGTGACATCGGTTCAAAAGCAGGTGTTGATGTTGCAATAAAAGCTGTGGAGGAATTCTGTTCCGATCCGGGAGAATTTAAAAGAAAGTTCCAGGATGATCCTGATCATCTTATAACCAAGATCCAGAAATTCATTATCAAGAACTGGTATGACGTTGTAAATGAACATTACCGTAACAATCCTGTAAGACAGGAGGAACGTGAAAAGCTTACTGATGAAGAACTTTCCACGATCAAGATCGAATCGATCTACGGTTCAACTCTGCTGGTGGCTGTCCTTACAGATACATTCAGTTTCGGAATGCAGCTCGGGGACGGAAGTCTCGTTGTTATCAAGCAGTGCGGCGAGGCCTACATGCCTATTATTGATGATGAAAGCTGTCCGGCGAACCTTACTTCTTCACTTTGTAATTCCAATGCTATAAAAATGTTCAATTATTTTTACAGCTATGAGAAGCCTCTTGCAATCATCCTTTCAACAGACGGACTTTATACTTCTTTCTCAAACCGCGAAAGTTTTGAAGAATATAATTGTCTGCTCGCAAGTCAGCTGAATGACATTGAACTTCTCAAATCAAGAATAAACAAGAATTTCATCAGAAGAACAAATGCCGGAAGCCGTGATGATATTTCAGTATCAATCATTTTCGAAAAGCAGATGCTTGATGAAAACCTCATCAATGTTCAGATGCAGGTAGACATCAACAAGAACAAGGCTGCTATCAGAGAAGCGGAAGAAAAGGCTAAACAGCTTCAGCGTAAGGCACGTGCTGAACAGATCAGGAAGGAAAAGAAACTTCTTGAGGAAGCAGAGAAAGCTGCTATGGCCCGTAAAGCTAAGCTCAAGCAGGCCAAGGGTATCGAAAACGTTGAAATGCCGTCACCTGACGAGGTAAAGGACGAAGAAGAGTGATCTGGCAGGATTCACATTAAATAATCAAAGGCGTTACAGGGCTCGGAAGCTCCTGTAACGCCTTTTTGTTTTTATGGAAAGCAAATCCGGCTTCGCCGGATTTG
>JAGDDO010000382.1 GCA_017848205.1 Oscillospiraceae bacterium
TGTTGTCCAGAATATCGCTGATGTCATCTTCATCAAGGTTTTCAGCATTATCAGCAGGATTCAAAACCGCACTCGCGTACAGTTCAGGCTTATTCAGTTTTTCATCCGTTCTCGGCTCAATTTTTCTTATGAAAACCTTGTAAGCCCAGTGCATAGGGCTGCAGGGGTTACAGTCATAAAAGAACTTGTTCTTGCAGCCTTCAACCTTCATCGCAAGTCGCGAATAGGCAGTTGTTATTGCAGAGTAGGAGATCTGACTCACTTCGTTGAAGTAAATCGTCACATACTCATGGCCAAGAATCCTGTCTACCTGTTCCTTGTCGCCAAGCCCGCCAATCCATATTTCAGAACCATTCCAGAGTGTTATAAGTCCGTCGTGTACATTAGCCTTGTAATTCCTTGCTCCAATAGTTTTGTTCAGCCACGGAATCAGAGTTTCGTGAAGAACAGAGCTTCTGGCATCTTTAGCACGGAAGCGGCAGATTAAATGTCTGCTTCCTGCATACCGGCAAGCCCTGAAAATCACAGCCATAACAAGCACTGTAGTTTTCCCGGACCTCGAACCACCGAAAAGCAGAATGTGCTTTGCACCGGACCTTAAAAGCTCCAGTGCCTTTTTCTGTACTTCCGTCGGCTTAAAAACTTCACGCAATTAAAGCCCCTGGAATGAATCCGCAAAAGTTATTGCCAGTTCCCCCTGAACCGGCTTTGCATTTTCCTTATCCGCTCCCGTTATGAACGAATCCAGCTTTGCAGAACGTTCAAGTAGATCCATTGCTCCGTCTGCATTCAAGTCATCAGGATTAAGAGTCTTAATCCTCTTTGCCACAATTTCATCAAATCCGTTTAACATTTCCATCTGACGTTTTCTGCGTTCCACACGCTCCGCCAGGATTTCTCTTTCAGTCTCCTTTGCAAGATATTCGTCATATGCAGCGGCTCTTGCCTGCCATTTATAAAGCCTTGCATACCTCGCCCAAGAACCGTATTTCTTAGGCTCAATTCCATTCAGCTCAAGACAAGCCTTAATGCTTCTCTTGTAGCCCATGGAACGGAAAAGGCAGAAAGCCTTGAACGCTTTAGGAGACTCATCGTCCATTCTTTTCTCCCAAACGTTCAAAAGCTCTTCGCCTTTATTAAGTTCACTGTTCGCGGTCTTAACAGTGTCCTTATCTCCCACCAAAAATACCTCCTGCCTGATTTATTTTATTACCACGCATTTCGTCGTAGTTCTTCTTGCTATATGTTCACAAATAGCTGTTTCCAGCCTTACAGGAACACCGTCATTCATCGTTATCTTCACGATGATGTCTCCATACTTTCTTTTCTCAGCCTCGTTACGGATAAATCTGTCCGTATCAGCAATCAGCGTATCAATCGGCACAACCATTCATCACCTCCGCAGCAGCAGGACTAGGAGTAACCATAGAGCCAAGCCAGTCATACAAATCTTTTTTCCTGAAGATAATATGTCTTCCGAAATTAACATGAGGAATCATCTTTGCCCTTGCCAGCCTGTAAAGAAAAGTCGTACTGAATTTCAGATAGCTTGCAGCTTCCTCAACATTCATAACGTCCATGTTTTCACTTTCGTTCATAAGTTCTCCTTTTACTTTTTCTTGTTGATTAAATAATAAACCTGAAAACAGTTCGGAGTTGGGTAAGAAAGTTTAAGAGATGGGTAATAATTTTTAAGTGATGGGTAAGAAAGTTTAAGTGTTGGGTAATATTTACGCCGTCACACATTCCTTCCAGGCCAGCTGCATAATATTACGCATATTGTTCAGCTTTTCCTGTGAATCATGGTCAGCATAATGCATACTCATTTTTTCAGACCTGTGCCCGAGAATCGCCTGAACAGTTTTCATATCCGCCCTCTGAGAAAGCAGAGTAGCGCAGAAATGCCTCAGACTGTGGAAAACAATATTCCGCTCTTTTCTCTGTTCATCACTTATACCGATTTCTGCCATGGCCTCATAAAACGAATCCTGGTAGTAAGTCGGATAGCAAGGCTGTTCCGGCTTTGTATTGCTGAAGAATACATAACTCGTATCACTGTAAA
>JAGDDO010000383.1 GCA_017848205.1 Oscillospiraceae bacterium
CACCGGTAATATTTATCGTTTTTCCGTCTGGAACGTAAATACCGCCCTTCTCTCCTTTCATACAGATATTTCCGCTTAGATTTACAGTACCTTTTTTCATGCACTTAAAACCATAATCATAGTCACTTAATATCTTTCCGCCGGATATATTCACGATGCAGTCCGAAGGAGAGCCGCTGACCGCTGCACCAAGGTCTGCATGCAGCTCTCCGCCTGTTATATTGAGCGTACCGGCAAATGTATCAGCAAGCCATACTGAATATACGTTGCGTTTTCCGTTATCTGCAGAGGAAGCTTCCATTTTTCCGCCCATAATGTTTATAATGCCGTCTTTGGTTCTTACGGAGAGCGCATGACTGTAGTATCCGGTGATTTCACCGCCGTAACAATCAAAATTACCGTCATTGATCCTTACTGTTGCGCAGACCGTTTTCTTATCATAACCATAAAAGTTTCCGCCATAAATTGTCAGTTTGTTATATGATGTTATAAGATTGCGATCCTCTGTACAAATGATTGTGCCTTTCTCCTGCGGATCGCTGTCTCTGATTATAACATTGCTTGTGCTGCTGCAAATGATCTCAGGGATATTGACAGTATGACCGTTCAGATCAAGATCAAGCATTTCGCTTATTGTGATATAGTTTTTAACGTCTACATCACATTCAAGCTTATAAACACCTGCAATGGGCAGGCTGTCAGTTCTTTTCCATACTCGTTCTTCACATTCGATGAAATTCAGTCCGTTTTTCTTTGCGAATGCCTCTGCAGTTGAATCCTTGAATCCGTAAATTGTATCGATCTTGCTGCCTCTCAGAGCATTTCCGTTTATCATGGTAACTTCTGAAGGAATAAACAGCGACGTAAATGTGGTTCCCGAAAAAACATCATTCTGTATTGCAGTTACGGAATCAGGAATATCCACTTCGTTAAGCTTTACACAATTCTTGAAAGCATTGCTGTATAACACTGTTACAGACTGCGGGAGAACCACAGACTCAAGTTCCTTACAATCCATAAACATACTGTTTGTATCCAGTGTTACCACTGATTCAGGGATGACGATCGACTTAACAGCTGAACCGCTGAAAGCATACTGACCGATACTTGTTACGGAATCCGGGATGATGACGCTGGTAAGTGAAGTACAGTTTGCCAATACATATTCACCTATATGCGTTATTCCTTCTTCAATTACGACTTGTTTAATCTGTTCGTTATTGGCAAATGGGTTCTCTCCATCAGCATAGTCATATACAGCACCTTTTCCGCTGATAGTCAGGTTTCCGGTGTCGTCAAGGGAATATGTCACACTATCTCCGCAAGTCCCTGTATTCACTGATATGTCTTCCGCTTTAATTGCTATAGATTCAGTTATTTCAATAATATTAAAGTTAGAAATAGGGCAAGTGATCGCAAGTATACTAAGCATTGCTGAGAATAATCTTTTTGTAATCATAATAAAACTCCTTTTTGAACTGTTGTTCGGTGCGTATAACTAATCATTTTTATTATAACTGATTATTCCATGGCTGTCAAGAAGATTTAACTTTCAATTCATAAAACAAAGCGGCAAGTATTACAGAGCTTTTTTGCGTTGCCTGCTGGACAGGTGGGGTGTTTATAGACTTAGGAGGTGCTCATTTTACTGCACACGAAATCGCACACGCAGTGTGGTTTGCACTTTAGAAATCGCGTGTTTATGCTTCTTTTATATGGAAACAGATAAGTTTCGAATCGCTCTCTGTGCCGCATCCGGACCTTCTTTTCGATTATCGGAAATATGAACGATATCAAATCATTGGCTATCGAAGACTATGAACAACGAAATGCCCGGCACTGCCGGGCATAGTTTTCACTCTTTTACTGTCCGCTTTTACATTTATCAACCGATATCACATATCAAGCGTAATGAACGTGATTTGATTTCCCTCGCTCTTTACTCCAGAACCATTCTCCTGGCCTCAAATTGTCATTTGCGCAGCATTGATCACGTCAATCTCTCTGAGCCAGATATTTGCAGAAGCATCACTCGGCATACGCCAGTCACCGCGCGGAGACAGCGTAACCGTACCGACTTTCGGACCGTCCGGCAGACAGGAGCGCTTGAACTGCTGTGCGAAAAAGCGACGGTAGAATACGCGCATCCATTTCAGGATGACCTCTGCCGGATATGTCTCCGCAAAGGCGATGCAGGCAATGCGGAATATCTTAGCCGGTGAAAATCCGAAACGCATCATATAATACAGGAAGAAATCGTGCAGCTCATACGGGCCGACAATATC
>JAGDDO010000384.1 GCA_017848205.1 Oscillospiraceae bacterium
AATCCGCCGCGATGGGTTTCAACTCTTACGACGCGAGATTCAGGACCGAATATGTCAAGCGTATTGTCCGGCATTATTCTTGCTCTGATACCTGTATTGTAAAGTATACCTGATGAATACGGATTCTTTACTGATGAATTGTAGGATTCAGGTCTTTCATCGGAAATATACAGAGTACCCCATGCACCGAAAGGCTTTGTCGAAAGATCATCACTGTCGAGAACATAAGCTGATAACGGAGCAGAAGATTCTGCAAATGCTTTTCTTCCGGTTTTTTCGTTGATCTCATCGGTTGTTGTTCTGGTCTTTTCAGGACATATCTCAGCCGGGATACTTGCGATAACTTCTGAAATAGTCTTGCAGCGGAGCAGGGCATTGACGATGTGCTGGTAGCAGTCGATGAATACATAGATGGAACTTGTATCAAATCTGTTTGCCCAGTAGCTCAGATGCAGCAGGTAACTGTTTTCACTGTTCATTATCATTATGCGGAAAGGATAACTGTCGATGTTTATATCTACTCGTTTGCACGGCAGGTCACCGATATTGTCCACATGGAAAATATCGCCCTGGAACTGGAAAAGGAATTCGCCGTTGTTTGAGCATGAGCTGTGCATCTTCATTGCATTTCTTACCTGAACGCCGGCATCGTCAAGTATATCAGCAGTTGTTTCGTATTTTCCGGCATCGTAGCGGCACGCATACTGTCTGAAATACATTCCGATGCAATCGGTGTATTTTCCGTCAGTTCTTCCGCTGTGGATACTTGTTGCGAATACATTTCTTTTACCGCTGAAGAGTGAAAGGCAGATGTTGAAAGCTGTCAGGAAAAGTATGTTTTCCGATGTGCAGTGCTCAGTGCAGAAACTCATAACTTCTTCACGGTTTATGCGGTAGAGACGCTGTTTGATGGTTTCCTGAATGATCTTGTTAAGATCCATGCCGTGGTCAAGATTCAATAAGCTTCCGCCGATCTTTATGCCTTTGTAGATATCGGCAAGCTTTTCGCCATCCTGTTCATAGCTTCCGTTTTTCATTCTTTCGCTTTCATCGAGAAGATATTCGTAGAATGACATCTTTTCACGTTCAAGCTTTTCTCCGTCATATGCACGGCTTATTTCACGGATGAACATTCCGAGCGATACACCGTCACTTACCGCATGAGACAGATCTATACGGAGATAAACGGCTTTTTCTGTTTTATAAATATAGATATGATAAAGGATCTCGTCCGGCTTATAGGTAAACGGAGTTACGAGATGATCTTTAATGTTTGCCCACTCAGCTTCTGTGGTTTCAATAATATTGATCACGTTTTCGGCGTCATCGTGTCTGCAGATAACAGCCTTTTTCATATCAACAGTTCCCTTGAGTGCCGGATGAGCATCAAGAGCGTCACTTATCGCATTTTTCAGTCGGGCGATATCTGTGTTAAGAGGAAGTTCAAATGAGGACGGTACATTTCCGACGGTATTTCCGTTTATAACGTATATGAAATACTTCATGAGATTGGAAACAGGATATTCTTCACGGATGGAGTAGTCAGACTGAACTGCGCTGCCTGATTCTATAAATTCAGCAAGCTTTTCGGTTGTATCATTTTCCATGAGCGCAGCAAGATCGATGCTGTATCCAAGTGTTTCAAATATATCGGTTATTGCAGATACGCAGCCGAAAGAATCGAGCCCGAGTGAAGCAAAGGTCTCATCGGCACCTATCTCTTTCACACCGGATGCTTTAGAGATTATTTCTCCGATCTTTTTCTGAAGATCAGTAGAGAAAGGCTTTTTTGAGCTCCTGTTTATTTTATCAGAAGTTTCAGCCCTGCCAGCCTGTGATCTGATTATTTTCTTTGATGCGGTTCTTTCAAAAGGCTTGTCACGGAAAATGATTTCTGATATACGCTTGTATGAAGGCATATCTCTGTTTACTTCAGATACAGCCTTGCGGATCGCGTCTTCAGTTTCTGCTTTTCCCTTTGAAGCTGTTTCAGCAGGATCAGGATATATCTCGGCACATATAGAATCATTTTTGCCGAATACTATGATCTCAGATACTGCTCTGTAATCGACGAAGCGTTTTTCAATCTCTTCCGGAGAAACGTTTTCTCCGTTTGTAAGTATTATAAGGTTTTTCTTTCTTCCGGTGAGATAGAGATAACCGTCTTCATCCAGATGTCCGATATCTCCGGTTTTCAGCCATCTGTCTTCAGTGAATACGTCTCTGGTCTCTTTAGGTGAATTATAATAACCGATCATTACGTTGTCGCCCTTTACCTGAACTTCACCATCTTCAGCGATTCTCACTTTGCAGCTCGAAAGCGGCATGCCGACTGATCCTTTTTTCTCAGAAGCAACATCAAACGGAGCTTCGGTTACAGATGGGGAGCATTCCGACATTCCGTATCCGGAAGCTATGCGAAGACCGAATTCCTGAATATCCTGTCTGAGATCTTCCGGAAGTCCGCCGCCGCCGCTCAGAATTCTTGAAAATTTCTCTCCGAGTACCAGATTCTTTATTTCACATTTGCTCATTTCAGGATAGCTGTCCTGAGCGTTTATTAAAGCTCTGTGGATAGCTTTGACCATCATAGGCACTATGTGTACCGTAACGGGCTGGTATTTTTTTATGTCGTCAATAAAGTGTGAAATATCACTGCACAGGCAGAGAGCCATTCCGAAACGGAATGCATAAAGGAAATCACAGTTTAAAGCGAATACATGATGCGGAGGCAGAAATGCGCATACATTTCCGTTTTCCAGTTCAGGATTCGGTTTTACAGGCAGTATGGTACTGAGCATGTTTTTATGACTCAGCATTACCCCTTTGCTTTTACCTGTTGTTCCGGATGTGTAGATGATAAAGGCACATTCGTCAGGCAGTATGTCATCGATGCGAATGTCTTCAGGATGACCGGATATAAGATCATCAAGTGTTTTCGTGTCAGATATGGAATGAGCTTCGTGTACATCCGGACAGCTTTTCAGTGCCTCGTTTACAGTGTCTTCAAGATCGTTATCATAGAATAATATTTCTGCGTCTGATCGCCTCAGGTGATCGGCGAGTGTTTCTGCGTTCATCTGTGAATCAAGTGGTACGATGACTGAACCGGCGTATACAGTACCCGTAATTACTGTAAGATAATCGTATCCGGTACGTCCGATAAGTGCAACATTTGCTTTTCTTCCTTCGGAGCTGTTATATGCTCTTACGTATCCGGCGAATTTTCTTGCGCGGTTCATGAATTCAGAGTAGGAAACAGATTTGTCTTTTCCGTATTCGGTATATTTCAGAAAAGGATTGCTTCCGTACATTTCTTCAGATCTTGTAAAGTAGTCGTTTAAAGTTTTTAGTCCGTTTGATTTGATCATTTTTTTATCCCCCTGTGCTGTTGATTTATCTTAATAGACACGTTCTACACAATATGTGGAACGTGTACGATTATCGACACATCACTTAAATATAGTAGCACTTTCAAAGATAAGAGTCAATACTTTTCCGAAATATTTGTGACATAATATATGATTGTTTATTACTAAACATAATTACATCTATTTAGCAGAGAAAGTAAGATACTTCAGAACACATCATACAGGAAAACATCTACGCACAGATGGGTTTGAATTCTGGGCGTTGACACCAGACGGTATTGAGAATATAATTATAAATAAGAGAGGTGATCGCTATGTGTACGTGGTTTTATGCGGACCGCAGTAATTTATCAGGATTTATTGACAGAGCGGGACGTCTGCCGCTTGCGGAGACCATCATGAACGTTATGGCCAGACCGGTAAGGATGTCCGGAAACATCCGTCCGACTGATATGGCGGCAGTTCTTGCCCCGAACAGACAGGGGAATATGGCGGTCTTTCCGATGATATGGGGTTTTAATCACGAGAGCTCAGACAAACCGCTCATCAACTGCCGCATCGAAACTGCAGACCAGAAGCCGCTGTGGAAGGATTCGTGGCTTAACAGAAGATGCATCATTCCTGCTTCCTGGTACTATGAATGGGGAGTGCTGCCTTCCGAGGCTGGTATCCGGGTTGAAAATGAAACGCCGAAAATAAAGAAAGACAAGTTTGCAATACAACCCGAAGGCGAGGAGATAACCTATCTTGCCGGACTTTACCGTTTCGAGGAGTATCAGGGCGTTCAGATACCGATGTTCACCGTACTTACAAGACAATCCGTCGCACCGGTAAGCGAAATCCACGACCGCATGCCGCTGATACTCGCCAAAGATGATCTGAACGAATGGATAAACAAA
>JAGDDO010000385.1 GCA_017848205.1 Oscillospiraceae bacterium
AACAGATCCACATCCGCACCGTAAAGCGTATAGGAATTCGTCTGGCTCATCCTCGAAGGGAAGGTAAAATTCTGAAGTGAAGCACCGCCGGAGCGTTCAAGCGCAAAACATGCTTTCCCGAGTGAAACATCATTTGTGATCTTTGAAAAGTCCACATTACTCAGATTCTGGGTATTATAAAACGCATAATCACCTATATCACATACAACTTCTGAATTGAACTCAACTTTAGAAAGAGCCGAACAGTTATAGAACGCACCGAATCCCAGTGTGTTTACATGTGAAGGAATGGATATAGTGCTTAAGGTCTGGCAATTGGCAAACGCTTCATTACCGATAGTCTGAAGGTTGGAATAAAGCTCCACATCCTTAAACTGCCTGCAGTTATAGAAAACTCTTTCTCCAAGGAAAGTGACTTCTTTCATATTGGCCTTGGTAAGGGCTATACAATCCTGGAAAGCCGCATCACCGACATAAAGCACTCCGGAATCGAGAGTTACACTTGAGATATAGTTGTCACCGGCAAAAGCTTTTTCACCGATACCCGTGATCCTGACCGGTTTTGAATAAAGACGTCCCTTTTCGTCCATAAGTGTAGACCAGTTTTCAGGTCTGGCACTTTCTGCTCTTTTATCGGTAACTATATATATACGTTCATTTATAGGTCCTGCATCATTTGTATGCGGCAGATTTAAAGTAGTACCGCTGGCCACATTAGCCCAGCTGAGTCCCATATCACTTTTGCTAAGACCTGCAGTAGTCGTAAGAGGATCATGCCAGCGGCAGAAAGCTTCTTCCGCTTTATCATTCTGCAGGGTAAAATTGTTATATCTCCACTGTTCTCCCTGTCCGGATGCCATCAGTTCATCATATGTTGTAACCGGGGTATTATCATCTTTAAGAACGGTATTCTCGTTCATCCAATCATCAAAAGCTTTCTGCCATTCAAGATAAGCCGGAAAAAGTGCAGCCATTTCATCAGCAGGGACTATATGCCTGTTATCACGGTCCTTGGTAGTGTCGCTTACTGCACCTATATAATTATCACTGTTTTTGGGGATGATATAGCAGTCCTTGTGAGGATCAAAAACAACGAATTTGAAATTGCGGTATTTTTCATCCAGGAATTTCTCGTAATATGTGTCAGAATAAAAATCATAATTGCCGCAGATCGAATTACCTACGAATATATCAGAATTACTGCTTCCGAGGTCCCTGTTATGATCACAGATAACGCCCAGCTTCTGCGAAGGATTGTTTGCAGCCGATGCTTCGTAATACTTAAACATATTCTGAACATAATTGCTGTTATCGATGGTAAGTGACCACCCCGTAGTTTCTGAAGTAACTTCACCGGGAACAGCAAGATCAAGTTCAGGAGCGTTATTATCTCTCTGCACCGGAGCCGCATTAGCAAGTTCGGCTGTATAAGCAAGTCCAAAGTTTGAATCACTCAATAACGGAGCAGTGTCATAAAACGTTCCGTCGGCCTTTACGCCGTTAAGCATGTTTATGGCCGCAAATACATCTTTTTGCTCCTTGGTAATGGAAGCCTGAGCTGTACCCGATTTATCGGAAGGCAAAGACGCAACTATAAGAGCCGAGGCCAGAAGAACTCCGGCAACAGACCTTCTTACAACGGTCCGCCCCTTGGCATTCAGTTTTCTTTTCTTTTTGACTGGGGTATTTCTTTTTATATTCTTGTTCTCAGTCATTTTATGTACCCTCCGTTATAACTGAAAAAACTCACTATTCTATCAAAATCCGGATGTTCAGGATCCCACGCTTTCCTCAGGATGACATACCAATCTAGCGTATCTTCTTTGCCACAACCACGAACCTGCCGTTTTCTTCATTGTAATCGCAGGTGGATAAAGTGAGCAGCCTGTCTCCGTAATGTGCCGTCACACCGGTATCGTAGTAGGAAAGCCTGCTCATCTCGTTCATGTATGAGGCAAATTCCTCTTCCGAATGTGCATCGATGAACTGATAATATTTAAATACCACCTGATCCGCATCATAAACGCGCGAACGGAAGGCATACATCACC
>JAGDDO010000386.1 GCA_017848205.1 Oscillospiraceae bacterium
ACAGTGTTCTTGCCGTTATTCTCGCTATTCTGCTGTACAATCTGTTTTTCTCGGTAATTCCGGCTTCACGTACTGCTGAGGAAACGGGAAGAACACTCGGCGAAGATACGGGCCGAAAAGTCGGTACATATACCGGCTCGGCTCAGGGTATAAAAACCGGTATCAGCGAAAGCCGTGACAAAGAACATAAGGCAGATGAAATAGCTGCAAGACTTACAAAAATAGCCGGACAGACCGGTGAAATGTATCTTATCTCAGAAGTGATACCTGCAAACAGTTATGTTATCACTGATGAAGATGCTGACGAGCCCGTTGAAAACCAGGAAAAAACTGCTTTTCTTACACATGACTTAAGTCAGGAGAAAATAAAGATAACCGGTGAAAATCTGCTTTCGATAACTCTGCCTGAACCGGAATATCACGTTTACAGCAGTTCCGACGAAAGTGAGATTGACTTAAACGTACAGCCTTCCGAAAGCCTGAATAACGAAGCGAAGGAAATTGCTGTTTCCGAAGTTGAAAAAATCGCCGATACCGTCTGCGGCAAAACTTTTAAGTGCTCCGTTTCATTCGGTACACTGAAGGGCGGTGACGGAAATGAATAAGAAAACCGTTTCACGACGGGCACGCAGAAGAAGAAGGAACCTCATTTCCGTTGTTCTCGCTGTTTTCTGTCTTGTTTCCGCCTTTGCGATCGGCAGCTACTACAAAAAGGCCATCGAAGCAGGAAGTCTTGCCTTTAACGAATCCTATCAGCAGACAAAAGCTGACCTGTACCCGACTGCAAAAGACCAGTTCTACAAGGCTGCACTTGAACAGTATACAACTAAAAGTGATCTTCAGTCCGCCGTGATAACCGATTATGCCGGCGGAAAGCTCGAGGTACAGAAGGTTTACGACACTGTAACCACAGACGGCAGATTCAGTGATGATACTGACGAGATGCTTACACTGGAAGTACCGTGCTCCGGTATTTTCACGACAGATCTTCAGTACGCTGAAGTCATAACAGACCAGCAGCGTATGACTGTAAAAGTACGCATGCCGCGTCCGGAACTTACTGACATTACAATAGATTACGAAGGTGCAAAACTGAAGGATCAGGCCGGTATTTTAACAGGCGGAAGATCAGAATCTTCTGAACTTGCAAGAGAATATTTCGATGAAGGGATCATACGTGAAGAACTGATCTCAAACAAATTACTGGCTGAAAAAGCCTCTGAAGCTGCGGAAAAGAAGATCATTTCCGCGGTAATGGCAGCGAATCCTTATGAAGATGTAACTGTTGAAGTTGAGTTCATAAATTAAAAAAAACTCCTCTGACTAACGTATGATAACGCAAGTCAGAGGAGATCTTTTTTTATACAGTGTTTTCTTAGTTTTCTTCAACTGTCACCTGACATGCTTTCATAGCTTCAAGTGCATTTCTGTGGCTTTCGGGAGTAACACCTGCACAGCAGTTTTCGTAAACTGTTATGTCAGTCTCAGGTGAAAAAGCTCTGATGAGCATTGCGTTGCTGATAACGCAGATATCAGTACAGAGTCCCGTCATATACACCTTGTCCGGTTTTTCTTCCTTCACGAGTTCCGCAAGTTTTTCAGAACCGAATGTCACCTTTTCTATTATACGGCCTTCAGCACAAGCCTTTGTTTCCTTAAGTGCATCACAGATCTCCCAGCCTTCTGTTCCCTTAATGCAGTGTTTTACTGGAAGCTTCTTACCTTCAAGAGTATCCATGTAGTTTTCAAAGTGCGTGTCCTTAGTGAAAATG
>JAGDDO010000387.1 GCA_017848205.1 Oscillospiraceae bacterium
ATAAGCTAAAATCTTGTGTTATCTGTACGAATCATATGACTTTCATGCGCGGAAAATAATCAACGCCCTGCAGTGATAATGAACAGGAGCAATAACAGCTTATCTTTCCTTATATAATTTTTCCCTTTTTCGTATTTTAAATTGAACCATGTTTAGGAACATTTCCGGAGGATATACTGTACATACTGACAGCTGCGGCAGGCGGTATGATAATTCCGCTTATAAAAAAGATAACTCGAATTATATACTCCCAAACATATAAAAGCAAGGCAGGGATATTTATTCCCTGCCCTGTTTTTTGTACTTATTCTTCCCTACGCCGCGCAGTCATGCTGCCTTTAATGCAGAGTATTCCAAGTCCGATCATCATAAACGCACCGAAAATAATAAACAGCTTGTACATTGAATTAATACCTGTCTGCGGTAAATCAACGGCTTCATTTGCTGAATTTACACCCTTTCCTGTTTGTGGATCAACAGTGTATTTATCAAGCACGTTCCCCTTGCTGTCAGTGATAGTTATCTCACGGTCACCGTCAGCAGTACGCTTTATCGAAGCACTTGTATCAGTGACTTTATTTTTACTCGCACCGCTTACAGTGTCGACTCCCTCAGTGCCGTTTGCAGCTATTATCTCAGGTATCACCGCTTCAGCCCTTTCCCAGTATGAGGGCGTATCCTTTTGATCTGTAACGTCTATGGCAGCTATAGCCCCGTCTGTGACAGTTACGGAAACTGTGATATCACCGAGAAATCCGCCTGCCGTACCGGTATACGTTCCGTCTTTATATGCGGAAGCTCCGCTTACAGCGGCAAAATGAACGGAATTCGTCATCAGCGCCGCAGACAATACAGCGCATACAATCCTTTTCTTTCGTAGTTTGTTCTTGTTCATTTTTTGACCTCACTTTACTGTATATTGATAATTAATTAACAGCTTGCTTTATAATAAACCGTTAATATTTGCTAAAAAATGTGCGGATCCAAGCCGCAAGTGCGGAGGCTGCCGGAAAAACAGTTAAAAGCATACTTTTTACACTCGCTTTCAAGCCCCGCTTTTTCTGATAACGGCGTGCAGGCGAAAAACAGGTCTTACTTCAAAGATCTCCATATGCAGTCCTGCATTATTACAAAAATTCTGAACTTCCTCTCTGCTATAAATGCGAACATCACCCTTGCCGGCCAGATGCGCAAGCGGCAGTTCAATACGATTGCAAAACCAGCGCATTGCATTTGATTTCATCGTCATATCCCGCAGTATCAGCCTGCCATTCGGACGGAGCACACGGTAAACACTGTTAAAAAAGCTCTGCGGGTTCGGGTAGTGATGAAAGCTCTCGGAGCATATCACCGCGTCAAAGGAATTCTCTGCAAAAGGAAGGTTCTCACAGTCACCGACCACAAGCTCTACATTTTTCATTTTCTTTGCTTTGGCAACCTCGATCATTTTCGGCGTCAGGTCTATTCCTGTATAGTGCTTGTCGGGATATTTTTCATGCAGCAGCGTCAGCATAGGAGCTGTTCCGCAGCCGCAGTCCAGCAAATCGTTAAACGGCTCTTTTTCAAGCTCTGCCAGTATGTCGGGATAGTCTTTCTTGCACATATTATATATGCCTGCATGACCTGATTCATATATCTCGGCAGCTTTTGTGAATTCCTTTACGGATAAGTTTTTGTATTCTGTACTTGTCATATTGATAATTCCTTTCATTTCCGTTTCCATGGTATGCATTGGCTGACACGATTGCAGTAATCTTCATATTCCCGACCGTAAAGATCACGCAGCCTGAATATCCTTTGGATAATCATGAAGCATGAAAAAAGGATAATATTTCAGTATCAGAAATACATAGACGCTCCACATGAATAACGCACTTTGCCCCTGCTTTCCGATAACTCTCCGCATAGCCTGGTGCAAGGCGTACAGCGTTTCCACACTGCCGTAACAGAAATGCGTCATGGGAGCATTGCGGAAGTCGCCGTGTGCAGTCGCAAAGTAAATTTCGGGAATTTCTCTGCCGTGACACATGATATCACGGACGGTATACATATTTATATCTCAAATTTGTTAGCGTTAGCAAACTTAAAGTCAAAAAATAATTCCCGCTGACCGCTATTCTCTTGTGATACGATCTCAGGATGGTTATGACGAAAGAAATCCAAAAAAGTCTTTATATGTCTCATCACCCATACTATGATGCATAATATTGTTATCTGTTAGCATATAATAACATTTGTTTAATTATATCACAGATAAACTGCTTTGTCAATATTCATGATAAAAAGACTTACAGAAACATCATCAACTGACAGGCGCTGTGCAGAAGAGTTCCTCAGTATTATTCAGAGCTATAAAAAAGCTTCTTCAGTTACGAAGAAGCTTTTTCTTTTACAGCTTATACTGCATGAAATTATTATTCTTTACGAAGCCGAAACCGAATCTTTATCAGCGGTATATCACGCTGCCAAATCCGCTAACCAGCTTATATCCGTAAACCTGTCCGCAAACGGAGCATTTTCTTTTATAGCATACCCAATACTTGTCACAGCCGAGCGGATATAACTCATAAACCATGTGTTCCCCGCAATGATGGGGCGAATAGCCAGGATTCTGGTTGATCGATGCTGCAGAAGCAATCAAAGTATTGGTTTTATCTTTTACTGAGTCCAATGCCAAAACATTTCCTGTGCTGACGAGTGTGAGTGCCATTGTAATTGCGGAAAGCTTTTTAACGAACCTTTTCATAAATTCACCTCATAAATTTATTTTTGTTAGCCTGTTCAACATCTTTTTATGCTGAATTGTACTAATTATACCATTTGATTCAAGATATGTCAATATATTTATACAGTGTTCGTTGACAAGCGGCAAACGATCAGACAGGACGGAAATCTGTGCGCTGTGCACAGTTTCAGTGCTGCTTTCAACTAATCAGACGCTGCCGGAACCGACCTCTGAAACGGCAGCTTCTGGCACAGTGACCCCAGCA
Organism: Oscillospiraceae bacterium; assembly: GCA_017848205.1. Next base: position 2,991 of record JAGDDO010000387.1, read on the forward strand.
TAAACATCAAGGATCGCCGAGCAAGGAAACCTGAAAACAGAATATTTCACATCATGTCACCGAAAACGGGAGCACATAATTGTGCAATGCTACAAAGTTGAAAATTATTTTTTCAATATTCAATGGTTTTCCGTTGAAAAAGTTCCCATTTCAGCCCTTTTATGCATACAGATTTTTGCGTATGTCAGCAATTGCTGATCTTATTTACAGGAGGTATTCGCGTGAATACAAAACTGAACATCTTTGAGAAAGTCCGTGCAAGCGTTACCATGGCACAGGTTGCGGAGCTGTACGGGATCGACACATGGCGAGGCATGATAAACTGCATCTTGTGGTATGAAACATCAAGGAACTATTTCTGTTCATGGTTTATCAGAAACACATACGAAAACACTCAAAGCCTTAGCAAATGCTTATCAAATCAAAAATGCTCATACAAGCAAGCAACTGTCACAGGAACAATTTAAAGTATTAGGAAGAATTACAGCTGAGTTGATAAAATAAGGACTGAAAGATTCTATAACTTAATCCTTCAATCCTTATTTTTATATAGAAATCACATTTATCTGCCTGAGTATGCTACTTCAACTAACAAATCTTTATGCAGTAATAAAGCGAGTGCCTTTCAATATTTAGCCGTCAAAGATATCAGTATTACTGAAGTTCATTCTTTACACTATTATATTTGATTAAATAAATAAGCGCTTCCTCTTTAAGAAGAAACGCCAATTTACAGCCAAATATAGAAATGGAGCATAGGGGATTCGAAGAGACCCAAAGCACTTTTTGTAATTTGTGCTATTTCGAGTAATTGCCTGTATTACGCAGTTTCAGAGCAATTCGTTTAATTTCATTTTTACTGATTTTTAGTGTTTTTTTGCCACAATAAGTAACAAATAAAGAACAAAAATCTAAAGCAGCGTACCTTTCCAATATTTTTTCGCAATACAGTAATTACTATGAAATTACACTACTCTCAAACACGCGATACATCAAGCACCTGTGCTCTCAAGTTTTACTACCCTATAAAATTACACTACTCTCAAACCGTTGACCAAGAGGGCCTCGGCATACGCGTGTTTTACTACCCTATAAAATTACACTACTCTCAAACAAAGACATCAGTTATTCCAACATCAGCAAGTTTTACTATGAGCGTATGCTCAGACTGCGTCCAAGGGTTTACTCTGCTCTCGGTCATATCAGAATCGACAAGATGAACCCAAGACAGATACAGGCGTTTATTAACTCGCTTGCGTCCAAAGGTGCAAATCAGCGTAATGGTAATCCC
>JAGDDO010000388.1 GCA_017848205.1 Oscillospiraceae bacterium
ACTTCCTTTAATTCAATTTTATATTATTATTATAATGAAAAAAATGAATTTGTCAATAGACAAGTTGGCTAAAATTTTCGAGTATCTCATGTAAGATACGGCTGAAAATCTTTTTTCAGTTTGTAAATCAGTTTGCAACCTGTATTTTTGTACATATTATGCCCTTGATAATTTGTTTTCATTGTGATATACTTATACAGGTGTGCTGTTCAGTGAGCAGCACGAATCAAATCGTAATGATAAATTATGAAACGGGAAAAAAGGTGCATTATGAATTATAAAACATTTGGAAAAATGCTTCTTGCTGCAGTTGTGTTTTCTGCAGTCGCAGCATCGGGAAGATTAACTGATCCGGCTGGCTGGAAAAACGCTCAGGCTGAATCAGCTTATACCTATACTGCTGCAGATATTATAAGACTTAAACAGTGCTTTATGGGTAAAACAGAACTTGCTCCTGAAGAGTATGACAAATATGATTTTAACGGAGACGGCGTTATCAATCTCCGCGACATGAGTCTGGCGACCAGACTTCTTACTCAGGAGCTCGTTTTGCCGGCTGTTACTACTGCTGAAACGACTGTCACAGTTCTTCCTGAGATTACAATGCCTGTTACTACAGCGCGTTACCAGGATGCAATTCCGGAAATACCGTACGCTACTGTTATTGAGCCGGAAAAACCTGTTACTGCATCGGAAACAGTAACTACAACTACGGAAGCGACAACAACGACTGAGGCGACTACTACAACGGAAGCCACAACTACTGCAGTTACCACCACCACGGAACCTCCTGTTACCACAACGGTAACAACTACTACCGAGGCTCCTGTCACTACTGAAGAAGTTCTTCCTTCAGCAGGCGAACCTGTTAAAGTGGAAGTTGACAGCATCCTTCAGATGCCTGAACTTCCGAAGGGAAGCGAAGCCACATCTCTTGCTATGATCCTTAACCATTACGGATTTACTGCAGACAAAGTTCTTCTTGCTGACCTCATGCCTAAGTTCAACTTCTACTACATTGACCAGGTGCTTTACGGTGCTGACTTTATAAATACTTATGCAGGAAATCCTGCAAGTGCAGTTTCGGGTTACGGCTGCTATACACCATGCATGGTTACTACTGCTGAAAATTATTTCAAGCAGATAGGTGAGGTAAACTACAGGCTTACCGATCTGACCGGCACAGATTTTGATTCGCTTCTTTCATACATCGATGCAGGAAGACCGGTTATGGTCTGGGCAACTCTCGATATGATCGAGCCGGAATATACAAAGTCATGGAACACTCCGGACGGAAGAAATGTTCAGTGGTACGAGAACGAACACTGCTTCGTTCTTACAGGATATGACAAAGCCGCAAACAGAGTTTTCGTTAATGATCCTCAGAAGGGAAAAGTTACATACAGCCTGAGTGTATTCAGGTTCCGCTATAATCAGATGGGCAAATATGCTGCTGTTCTTTCGGGCGGCGATATAAAGGATGTTACTCCTGCGCCTTCTGTTAAACAGCCTTCAGGACCTTCGGACTGCAAATACAAGATTGGCGACGAGGTTGAATACTCCGGTCCGGTGTATTATTCAGCCAACGGCGGCAAGTCAGTCGAAGTTGATGGTACATACGAGATCACTGAGATCCTCGATGATGATACAAAACCTTACAGGATCAGACTTGGTACAGCCGGCTGGGTTCCGATAGATTTTAAGTAATACTTTTCATAAATAACAGAAAATGCTGTGATGACTTTAATCGTCACAGCATTTTTTTATGTTTTAAGGGAAATGATGATTTGCGCATAATCCTGCATTGGGCACGGGGTTAAGTCTCATATTTTCCTCATCCGGAAATACAGGAAAAATATAATACTGGATCTATCAGCGCAGGTCTGTATAATACTGTATTTTTAATATCCTAAAAAATTACTCAAAAACCTATTGACTTATATGACAGTATATGCTATAATTTTAGTATACCAAGGCAATTAGTGACAGTAGAGGAGAACACTATGAAAAAATCAAGATTTGACATTAAAAAAACTTCACGTGCATCAGTATCCATCATGCTTTCGTTTCTGATGCTTCCTGTGTACACTTTCGGCGCTGCAGTAGCTGACAGTGTCCGCATCTCATCGGCTAAGACAATGGCTGCAGGCGCATCTGATCTTGCAGCAGATGCAGGACTTTCTGATTTTAACGGAGTACTTAAGGACGTTTACGGACTGTTCGCTGCATCTTCAACAGAGAAAGAACTTGAAGAAAATCTTAATGATTACTTTTACAGGACCATCAATAACACAGCTCTGACTGAAGACGATGCCCAGAGCAGAAAATATATTTCATCGCTCGCTGACATTTTTTCAGATCCTTCAAAGGCTGACTTCAAAAATCTTGTTTCGCTTAATACCGAATCTTTTAATGCGGAATATACCGAAGGTGCTGTTCTCGCAAATCCTGAAGTGCTCAAAAGCCAGATTACCGAGTACATGAAGTATTCAGGTCCGCTTAAAATGAGCAGCGGTATACTTAACAAGGTTGGTGCTTTCAGGGATTTCAGCAAGCAGAACAAGGCGATAACAGCAAAAATCGAATATGACAAGAGTCTTGAAAAGATAAATAAAAAATGTGCTTCTGTATGGAAAAGCGCATCTGACTACAACAGCTTTATTACTTCAGGCAGTTTTTCAGGCTCTGTAAATGCTGCTGATAATGAAAAGCAGGTAAGGGATATTTATAAAAATGCAGTATCCATTATGTATCTGGTAAAATATTCTGAAGACACATACATAAACACTGACAAGCAGGCTGAAAAAGATGTATAGGATACTGCATCTTCTGAAAACAAGTCTGTTATGCAGGTGGCCGCTGATAAGCTTAACGGCTACGTGGCATCAGAAAACGGCAATGATTCAGGTTTTATGAGTGAGATAAGAAATATCGCAGCTTCCTCTGACTTTGATCACGTAAGAGGCATTCACGGCAAATCTGATGAACTTAATAAGGTCGGTACATACTGTGAAATGTACAAGAAGCAGTACGGCAAGCTTTCCGACAATGATAAGAAAGCAAACGAGTCATTCTATAACCGTGTCTGTGATCTGAGTTCTCTTATGGACAAGACGGTTTCTGACGCCCGTTTCATCCGTGATGCATGGAAGACACATGCCAATGCTTACTGCGGCAATGCGGCCGATATACTTTCAAACTTCTGTACTTCTGCAGATGAAGCTATTGCATACCTTGAAGATACCAAGGACGGTCTTGAAGATATACTCCGTGCGATCGATGCAGCTGAAAAGGCTGGCCAGAACTGGAAAACAGCTATCTCAGCCCTGTCAGAAGGCGATGTGAAGACATCAATGCAGAACGAATACAACAATGATGTCAAGTCACTGAACAAAAACGATATCGGTGATTATCTGACGGTAACTGAAAAAAATCTTAATGCTTTCAAAAACTTAAGAGGTTTTGCGGAAGGACTTAAATTCCACGGTGAGACAGTCTGCCAGTACATCGACTATTCTTCAGTATTTGTTCCGGCGCTCTGTGACCGTGCAGTTTACAGCCAGAACGACACACCTGGTGCTGCAGACGCTGAAGTATCCGCTGAACTCGTTTCAACAGTGAAACCGGGAAATGAAAGCTATACAGAACAGGGAAACAGCTACAAGTTTTATAAATATCTTAACGATACTTACGGTAACACAGCTGTCGCTCAGGCGAATAAGAAGTCAGCAAAAGAGCTTCTCAAGACAATGAAGGATCTCGGTGACCCTTCAAAGATCACACAGAACATGCCTTCTGCTGCAAAGACAGACCTTCGCTCAAAAATATCTGATGAAAAGCTTAATGCGATCAGTGCTTATCTTGCTGTTCCTGCTGCAGGAGAAAGCTTTACAGCCACCGGCGGTGACACTGATGCTGAACAGGCTCTGGAGAACAGTGAGGCTCTTCAGGAAAACACAGGCGCATATATGAGTCAGATAAGTGATCTTGCCGGTGAAAGCATTGAAGATCTTCTTTTAAGCGAGTATATCATGCAGATGTTCAGCTGCTATACTTCAGAGACCGAATGCAGCGGCGGCAAGGTGAACACTGTAACTCCTCAGATGATGTCAGGCGTTCAGATGAGCGAACAGAACAATGTTTTCTACCGTTCCGAAGCTGAGTACATTCTGTGGGGAAATGAGGACATGGAAAAGAATCTTGCATATACAAGAGCGCTTATATTCGGTACACGATTCTCGCTCAACAGCGTTTATGCATTTACCGATTCCGAGATACGCACTGTTACAACTACTGCAGCGACAGCCATTGCCGGATGGACAGGCTTCGGCATTCCGGTTGTAAAGACTGTTCTTATTCTTTCCCTTGCTCTCTCCGAGTCTGTGATCGATCTCAACACGCTTCTCGCCGGCGGTGAGGTACCGGTGTACAAGAATTCATCCACATGGAATATGAAGCCGTCAGGCATTGTAAATGCGCTTAGGAATAATTCCG
>JAGDDO010000389.1 GCA_017848205.1 Oscillospiraceae bacterium
AATGCGAAAAGACCGGCCTTAACTTCACGCTTCTTGCGACACCGGCTGAAGGACTTTCAGGCCGTTTCGTAAAAATGGACGCAAAGAAATACGGCATTATCAAGGGCGTAACTGACAGGGAATACTACACGAACTCATTCCATGTTCCGGTTTACTACCACATCAGCGCCTTTGACAAGATAAGAATAGAAGCTCCGTATCATGCGCTGACAAATGCCGGTCACATAAGCTACGTCGAGCTTGACGGCGACCCGCTTCAGAATCTTTCTGCCTTTGAAAAGGTGGTAAGATGCATGAAGGAATCAGGTATAGGATACGGTTCAATAAACCATCCGGTAGACCGGGATCCTGTGTGCGGATATACGGGAATAATCGGCGACACCTGTCCGAAGTGCGGGCGCACCGAAGCTGAGCACATGCGTAATTTCGAGCGTATAAGAAGAATAACAGGATACCTTGTGGGAACGGTCGACCGTTTCAACAATGCAAAGCAGGCCGAAGTACGTGACAGAGTAAAGCACGGCGTTGACGAAAATGAATGAGATAAGATATGCCGGTACCGCCAACGATTCGATAGTTGACGGTCCGGGACTGAGGTTCTGCATATTTACACAGGGCTGTCCGCACAGATGTCCGGGATGTCACAATCCGCAGACACATGATTTTAACGGCGGAAAAACCGCAGACCTGTCATTTTTCACTGAAAAGATAAGGAAGAACCCGCTGCTTGACGGTGTGACCTTCAGCGGGGGTGAACCCTTCTGTCAGGCGAAGGCTCTGGCAGCACTTGCACATGAACTTGAAGATACAGACCTTAACATAGTCACCTATACAGGGTACACCTATGAATATCTCATCGAAAATGCGGATGAAAGCAACGGATACATGGAGCTTCTTGAATGCACGGACATACTAATTGACGGTCCGTTCATACAGGAACTTAGAAGCATAGAGCTTAAATTCCGCGGAAGCAGCAACCAGCGTATCATCGACTGCAGAAAAAGCCTTGAATCAGGCGTGGTTACGGAGATCGATCCGGATACGCTGTAAGATAAGGAAACGCTGATTTATTCATAAATCAGCGCGGGGCTTCGGGGCGAAGTCCCGCAAATCCCACCTTCGGAAATCCGGCGAAGCCGGATTTCCGATTTAATCAGTGTTTCAATAACAGAATACTAAAAAGCAATACCGGCAACGGCGGACATAGAAGGGAGCAAAAATTTTGAAAATATTTCTGAAACTGAAAAAAGGCGCAGCGCTTGTACTTGCTCTTTTCCTTGCGGTCCCGCTGGTGTCCTGCGGCGACAATGACGAAGATGACGGATCGGGCTATTCCTTCAGATACACTCTTTACGGAAATCCTAAGAATCTTGATCCCCAGCTTGCCGAGGACCGTTCCTCCCTCATGATAATCCAGAACATGTTCACGGGACTTGTTACCTTCGGACAGAACGGAAAGCTGGAATACGGTGTTGCAAAGTCCTGCGAGGTTTCCGAGGACGGACTCCGCTACAGTTTTGTACTCCGTGACGACTGTCACTGGAGAAGCGAGGAAGGACCTGAGGGCGTAGTCACTGCGCATGATTTCGTCTACGCCTTCAAGAGAATATTTGATCCGGTAATGCAGTCTCCGTACAGGGAGAAATTCAGTTTTCTTCAGAATGCGCGTGCAATAATCGACGGAAACATGGATTACAGTGAGCTTGGCGTTTACGCGGTAAACAACACGGAACTGGTTTTCTATCTTGACAGACCGAATTCCGAGTTTCTCTATCTTCTGACCACAGCTCCTGCGATGCCGTGCAATAAGCGCTTTTTCGAAGGAACAAAGGCACGCTACGGACTTGACGAGGAGTCGGTCATCTCGAACGGTGCCTTTTACATGACACAGTGGTCCTACGATCCGTACGGCAGCGACAATCTTATCTACATGAAGCGTAATTACGAAAATTCAACGGCGGACAGAGTTTATCCGTACATGCTGACCTTTTATATTGACCGTGACAGCAGTGCGCCGGCTGAAAACTATGATGCTTCCGTTACCGATCTTTACGTTTCAAGAGCGGCCCAGAAAAAATCCTTCGTTACCGCGACGGACGTTAAAAGTTACGAGACTTCATCGCTGGGCATAATTTTCAATCCTGATGTTCAGATAAACGGCGATATCAAAAAGGCTCTTTCACTGACTGTGGACAGAAAAGCAATCGAGAAGATATGTCCTGATGATCTGAAGGTAGCCTACGGCATAGTTCCGGGCAGCATGTACGTTGCAGATTCAGTTTACAGGGAACAGTATCCGGCAATATCCTTTGACTTCTACAAAAACGAAATAACGGATGAGACAAAGGAAATGGCAAAGGAATTCTTCGACACCTATCCGGGCGAGGCGGAAATACTTGTCCGCAATACTTCGGACGCCGGAGTTGTAAGCAAGATAATAGGCGACTGGCAGGACAAGCTCGGGGTTTACATCGAGCTAAAATACGCTGATGACGATGAATACTACACCCGCATGGAAAACGACGACTATTTCATGGCCTTTGCCGAAATAGATACATCGGACAAATCGGTCTACTACTATCTGAAAAACGTTGTGGACACACTTTACGGTCCTGACGAAAGAACAGATCTTAAAAGTGCTCTTGACGAAGCTCTGACATATTCCTCTTTCACCGACCGCTGCGACGTATTCAGCAGAACTGAAAACGAGATAATGCTGTCAGGCGACTACATACCGCTTTTCTACAGAAAACTGTTCCTTACATACAGGAAAAATGCAAAGGATCTGAATTTCAATCCGTTTTCGGAACAGATCAATTTCAGAAAAGCAAAATATTATAAATAATAGCCCGTTTTACTTGTATTTGATTATACGGTATGATATAATAAAAAGGAATTATCCGGTTAGGCGGATGATCATCTTAACTACAGAGGTGAGGACATGGCGTCAGGAAAGAAACACCAGAAACTAAGCACCAAATTTGCTTTGACCTGTGTGTTGCCGGCTTCGCTGCTGCTTGTTGCAGTATGTATTGTGAGTCTGATGCTTACAAGCAAAAATCTTCTGCACTCTATACAAAAATCTCTGGAAAGTCAGGGAAAATCCAGAATACAAACCATGACTGAAGACCTTACCCGATCGGTAAACAGTGCCGGATTCCAGTCGAGGGTCTCCGATATTCAGAGACTTCTGAAAAACGAAAAAGATGATGAGATCCAGGATATACTTTTTCAGATGGCCACACGTTCATCATGCTTTGAAGAGGTTTCACTCTATGATTTCACTGACAATACAGTTTATTCACCACGGTCGAAGAGCTCATTCAGTCATCCGCCGGTATGGTATGACGAGGAAAGATTCATTAAGACTGACGGCTATTTTATAACCCAGAATATTACACGTAATGCAGATCTTACGCTTATCTATTACGTTTATCCGTTCAAGTCATTAAAGTCAGATGTGAATGACCGCTGTTTCGTGGCTTCAGTAAGAAACGAGCTCATCATAAGACAGCTCGGACTTACAAACGAGCTGAACGAAAGCAAGTGGATGATCGTTTCAGATGACGGACGAATAATTTATCATTCCGATGAGTATAATCATGAGGTTTTCTCTGCTATCGAGGAAAAAATAAGAACAGAGGCTTATGAACCGTATGCTGTTCATAAATTCAACGGAACGCTCGTGCTTGTTATCGACAGAAAAATACCTAAGGTAGACAACATAAGAATACTCTATGTGGCACCTGTTGAAAGAGCACTTAAGGATTCCAACCAGAGCCTTGTGATCATGGTCGTTCTTACGGTGTTCAGTATATGCATACTTGCATTCTTTATCGGACTTATGACCAAGAAAATGGTCACTGAGATAAACGCAATAAGAAATAGCTTAGGTGGTATTAAGGAAAAGAAATACGTCGGCGTCATCAAAAATGAGACTCATGACGAGATCGGTGATCTTGTTGACGATTTTAACAAGGTAATCAGTCTGCTTACCTATCAGGCTGAACACGATGAGAACACAGGATTTTACAATTCAAGAGCGTTTGCCAGAAAAGCACGTAAGATCGTTACTGAAAACG
>JAGDDO010000390.1 GCA_017848205.1 Oscillospiraceae bacterium
AAGATTTTCCGACGGTCTCTGTCTTACTGAATATGCCGGAATATCAGGTTTAAGCACTCTTGCGGGATTTAAAAACGGTGATCTTAACGGTGCGAAAATCGTTCTTAAGGGCGTTCCGTCCGATGATAAAAGCGGTCCGCTGGTTTATTCAAGAATTACCGCCGGAATAAGTTCATCATCGGAGAATAAGGAAGCCGCATGGAAACTTATTAAAAAGCTGCTTTCAGAGGACTATCAGACAAAAGTGACATCAGTCGCTTCATTTCCTGTCAGAACATCAGTCTTTGACAGCACTGTGAAAAACTCACGCCGCAAAGGTTTCGGCTACAGAGCAGACGGTACTTTTTACGAAACAAATCCGTTAAGTGATGAAGATGTAAATGAGTTCGTAAATATAGTAAAGTCCGTAAACGAAGCATATTCATCCGACAGCAGGATCAAATCAATAATCGATGAATCAGTCGGCGAATATTTTAACGGTTCGATGACTTCAAAGGAAGCAGCAGAACAGATACAGAATAAAGTGACGCTTTATCTGAATGAAATAAAGTGATAAATAAAAATAGCGGGAGTACCGGAAAAAATCCGGTGCTCCCGTTGGCTCTGTATAATGGTAGTCTTCACCCCTGGGGCCGAAGACTGCTATAGAAAAACCAAGCTGGCTCGGGTTGTAATTGCGCCGTAGGCGCCTCATTTTTCTGAATAACTGGGAGTTGAAAAAAATAACCTCATTTTTGCTGTTCATGGCATTGAGATCTTAGTAGATAAAAAAATGTGTCGTTTGTGCCATAAAACTGCAACTCGTGCCAAATTTATTGCAATAAAAATTGATTTTGATATAATGAATTTAAAGATACATATACTATCAGGGAAGGAGTAAATTTACTCATGAAAATCAAGCTGATACCTGTTACGATAACATTAAATTTGAAGAAGAAAGTGAACCGGTTGAAGTTCTTTCAGATGGCATAATGGAAAAATATACAGAGCAAAAACCAAATCATTCTTTATTGACCAGTCGGTGAATTAATGATAAAATATAGTAAATTGAATTACTGCTGTCTGATCAGGTATTAGCAGTATGAATATTACGAGGAGGGTGATAGATATGCTTCGGGTTGCTGTGTGTGATAATGACAATAATATATGCTTTATGATTTCTGAAATACTGCAGAACTTTTTTGACAGGCAGTCAGTGGAAGTTAGCATATCCAGGCATCTTAATGGTATCACCTTGCTGAATGAGCATCACACGCAGAAATATGATATTATGTTTCTGGATATTGATATGCCTGAAATGTCAGGCTTTGAAATAGCGTCTGAACTGAGAAACGGAAAATCAGATTGTCTGATAATATTTATAACCAGTCATTCTGAACTTGTTTATGACAGTCTGGATTTTCAGCCATTTAATTTCATAAGAAAAAACTGCAGTATCTCTCTTGAAGAAGGTATTGAAACCGTAACGGAAAAGGCTCTGAAACAAATAGAGTATAAAAAGAAACTTATACTTGAAGACGATATTTCCGGAAGGTGTGCGGTATATCCGGATGAGATCATATACATAGAAGGTGATCGTCATTACCTTAAATATCATGTTTTGAAAAAGGATATCCCTATAAGAGTAAGAGGAACTATGTCAGAATGCGAAGCACTTTTTGAAGGCCGGAATTTTGTAAAGATCCATAAATCATATATGGTCAATCTTGGCTTCCTTAAGAGAATAGACAGTCAGAAAAGCGAGGTAATGCTGGCGCCTGACAATCAGAAGCTTCCGGTTAGCAGAAGCTGCAGAAAAGCACTTGATGAAAAGTATACGCTGTATTTAAGGAGTAAGGTGTAATGATACTGACTGAAACGATTGAAATTGCAGTAAATGTTTTTCAGGGACTTATGCTTACCTATTATGCCTATTCAGTTCTTGGCTCAAAGAAGAATGCGTCGTATGTTCAGAGCAGGGGACTTGTCTACGGTATTATCCTCGCTTTTCTCATAACCATAGCCAACTATACTGTTGCTTTTGAAAGCTTTTTTGTAATAGTTTATGCGCTGCTGATTTTTGTTTATGCGTTCAGGGAACTGCATGGAACAAATCTGTTCAAAGGCTTTGTGAGTGTGTTTGCCTTGCTGGTAACTGCGCTGGCGAGCGCATTTTCAACTAATTTATTTTCCTATGTTCTGAACATTCCGCTGGAGTACATTCTGTCTTCAAGAAGTTCCGAGCGGTATATTACAATGGCCTTTGCACAGCTTTTCATATTGTATCTGCTTGTGCTTTCCATGAGAATTTTAAAGAAAGAATTCAGAAACAAAAATCTGATGTCAGGTTCGGAGCTTTTGATAATTATTCTTGAACTTTTTCTGAGTACGGTTGTCTGTATCCTGCTTAATATGATCGCATTTGAGTATAAAGAAGAACGGAAGGTTCAGTTTGTTTCTGTAATAGTATTTTTCAGTATACTTGTTATCAATATCATAATCTGTGGCCTTATTATAGATATAAACCGCAAAAACAATATAGCGCGTGAAAATGAGCTTTTGAAGATAAAAAATGAATACAATAACCGGTTTGTTGAGAATGCATCTTTGCAGTATGAGACAATAAGAAAGATACGCCATGATTATAAAAATCATTTAGCGGCAGTGAGTGCAATTTTTAAGGAGGGCAAAACAGAAAAAGCTGTGCAGTATCTGGAAGAAGGCAGAAGTAAATCAGATGAAAAGCTTGTTTTTGTGCAGACAAGAAATGATATTGTAAATGCTGTTATAAATCTAAAGCTTTCTGCAGCTAAGACACTTGGAATAGACTGCGCCTACTCGTCGGTTGCTGATTTCAAAGGTATCGATGATTATGATCTGTGCAGCCTTCTTTCCAATATGCTCGATAATGCCGTGACTGCAGCGGCAGAAAGTGAAAGGAAGATATTACAGATAAACATATCAGCGAATGAATGGAGCTATATGTTTAATGTTAAGAATTCCATTGACAGTTCTGTTCTGACGGTTAATCCTTCGCTGAAAACTACAAAGTCTTCCGAAGGTCACGGACTGGGAACGGTTATAATACGGGAAATAGCTGAAAAATACGATGGAGTATGTGATTTCTACGAGGAAGACGATTTATTCTGCTGCAATGTACTTCTGAATATAAAAGAATAATAAATAAAAAACGGCCGTATACGCAGGCAGCCGGCGTTCTGCGTATACGGCTGTTTTTGATGTATTGACAATAAGACAAACAAGTGATAAAATTATATACATCAAAAAGATACAGGGGGATTAGAAAATGAAAAACAAATCAAAGTATATGTCTGCTGCACTTGCGGCATTTGTATTTGCGGTATCTCTTGCAGGATGCGAAAAGGGAAATACAGGTGCTTCAGAACCGGAAGTTACAAATGTACAGACTGAAACGGAAGCTTCCTCTGAAGTTACAGCCGCAGTTTCGGAGACCACTGCCGAAACGACCGGCATTACAACTACGGTTTCAGAGACAGTGACTTCGGCTGAGCAGACCACTGAACAGACTACTGTCACAACGGAGATAACGACTGAGGAGACCACACCGGCACCGGAGACTGAGGCTGCAGAACCGGAGACGGAAGAGGCAGAACAGACTTTGTCGTATGCCGAAGAAGCAAACAGAGCGCTTATCGGAAAATGGACGCTGCGAAGCTATGTTAATATGACTTACATAGGTTATGAGTTCCATGAGGACGGAACGTGGGAAGCTCTTCCGGTACCGCCGATAGCTGAGAATGATCCTGAATACGCTGCAAGCATGCCTAAAGGAACGTGGCAGGGAACAAACGGCGGCAGGGATTACTATGCATATGCTATGTACGATGAAAACGGAGATCTGTATTATGGAATACAGGTATATATCGATGATACGGGTTATGAGACACTTGAAAGAGGAGACGGCATGTGTTTCTACAACGGAAAAGAGCATACACCTGAAGAATAAATAAAGAAAACGACCATATACCAGGCCTTTTTAGGTTTGTGTATATGGTCGTTGTGTTTCCTTATCTGTGTATCCTGTACATATGATCCACCGGCCCTGAACCTTTGCCGAGGTCGAGTCCTGCGGCTATTGCTCCGGTGAGATATTCCTTTGCACGTTCGATGCTGTCAGATACTGAAAGTCCGTCTGCGAGTCCGCAGGCGATGGCGGATGAGAGTGTGCATCCGGTTCCGTGGGTGTTCGGATTGTCTATTCGCTTTCCGGCAAATGTGAATACTTTTCCGTCTGCAAGCAGCAGATCTGTTGCATCTGAAACGCTGTGTCCGCCTTTTACGAGAACGGCGGCAGGCGTTTTTTCACTTATTATACGTGCGGCTTTTTCCATGTCTGCGATATCCGAAATGCTTATGCCGCTTAAAACTTCCGCCTCCGGAATGTTCGGCGTTATCACGCGTGCGAGAGGGAAGAGCGAACCGGTCATTGCATCAAGTGCACTGTCGGAAAGGAGTCTGCTTCCGCTTGTCGATACCATTACCGGATCCACCACGATGTTCGGAGCTTTGTATTTTTTTAAGACCGATGCGGCCGCTTCAATTATATCTGCTTCCGACATCATACCGGTCTTTACACTGTCCGGGAAAATATCAGTGAAAATGCTTTCGAGCTGACTTTCAACAAATTCCGGAGTAACGTTGAAAATGCCGCTTACTCCTGTGGTGTTCTGTGCAGTCAGAGCGGTTATCGCACTCATCGCATACATGCCGTGTGCCGAGATGGTCTTTATATCTGCCTGTATTCCTGCACCGCCGCTGCAGTCGGAACCGGCTATTGTAAGTACTTTTTTCATTCTTATCATCCTTTTATGAAAAAGCCCCTTCTGTACAGAGGGGCTTTGTTTGGGTTTAAGGAAACGCTGATATGTTCATAAATCAGCTCAGGGGATCCGAGGCGAAGCACTGTTTCTCCCTTCCTCGCAGATCCGGTGAAACCGGATCTGTAATCAAATC
>JAGDDO010000391.1 GCA_017848205.1 Oscillospiraceae bacterium
CGGTCTTCTTGAAGGATTCAAGTGCAAAGTTCTTGTTTACAGTCCGAGAAAAAACAAGGAACTTCCTGCATATGCTGAATACACGGAACTTGATGACCTTTTAAAGAATTCAGATATCATTTCACTTCACGCCCCTTCAAACGAAAGCACATTCCACATGCTCGGCAAAGATGAATTTTCGAAGATGAAGGACGGCGTTATCATCGTAAACACTGCCCGCGGTGCACTTATCGACACGGAAGCTGCCATTGACGCACTTGAAAGCGGAAAGATCGGCGGAATGGGACTTGACGTAATCGAAGACGAATTCGATCTTGTTTACTACGACAGACGTGAGGAGATCCTCCACAAGAAACCGCTCTACCTCCTCAGAAGCTATCCTAACGTTACAATGACACACCACATGGCCTTCTACACTGAGCAGACCATACTCACAATGGTACGTGACTCTCTCCGCGGAGCAAGATGCCATTTCGACGGCAAGGAAAATCCGTGGAAGGTTTGCTGACAGTGATGTTTAACAGCTAAATCGATTTTATCGCTTTTATCGATTTTTCAAAGCGATTCTGAAACGATTTCTAAACGATAATGAACGAAACGGCAGCGTAACCGAATGGTTATGCTGCCGTTTTTCAATTCACCGTAGGTGCACCATTACTCTATGATATTTCCGTCGCTTCCAAACATAGTAAATCCACTGTTTTTAATTTCGTTTATTATATCTGCTGCTGATCTGAATTCCACAGCATCATCGTCAAACCTGTAATTAGTTGTTTTGTATGAATAAGTAATGTTTCCTTCTCTGTCACGCTCTTCATAAGAAAGGATCACACCTGTTGCTGCGTCAGCTTCTGCAGTGTAAGTGCGTTCACGATAAACACCTTCATAATTGTTATCGCTTTTCCAAGCACCACTTATTGATACTATTTTCCTGCCGTTTTCTATTCTTTCTCCTGTTATTTCCCAGTCTTCCGGATTATATACATCTAATTCCAAACCAGGTAATAAAAACACCTTATCGGAATTATTATCTTTTACCCAGCAATTTTTTTTCGGAGTTTCAAGGAATATAAATCCACCGTTTGAGTAATCTGTTTCTGCCCATTCTTCTTTAGCATCATAGTACAGATTGTCCTTTATTGCTATGAGAGACTTGCTGATGCACTTACCGTTTACATAATGCTCGGATGTTCTTGAAGCAGAAGCACCGACTTCATCAAGATAGAACTTTCCTGTAACAGTCGCAGGCTCTGAATAAAATTCGCCTCCCTCGTTTATAAGAAAAGTATAATCCGCAGAGAACTTATCAAAATAATTCACACAATTATTATCCTTAGCCTTTTCAATAAGTTCCTCCTTGCTGACCTTTTCGTCTGATTTCTCAGTGGTCACGCTGATATTGTTCTGCTCTTCTGTCACTTGCTGCACGGTAGTAACTTCTGTATCTTCGACAGCCGAAGTCCCTTCTGCAGTAACGTAAACAACTTCGGTCACGGTGGACTTATCATGCTCTTCTGTCCCCGGTTTTGTGACCTGAACTTCTGTATTTACAGCGGTTACAGTCTCCGGTACCGTAACAGCTACCTGTGTTTCTGTCTCTGGATACGTTTCCGGCTCAGGAGTCTTCGGCAGCTTATTATTCATATATGCTCCCCCGCCTACAAGTCCTGTCATAAGTGCCACTGTTGCAGCTATGTTTATAAATCTCGTCATGTTGATTCTCCTCCTGTTATCTTCAGCGTCCCTCACACTATATGTGTATTCGGACTGACTTATATTTGCTCTGAGCTGTGCCTTTGCAAATATCTCGTTCTTCTTTGCTTCATCTGTCATTAATTTCTCCACAGAAGCCTTATCCGCTTTGCGAAGAGTTTCTATTATTTTCTTATTATTATTCATATGTACTCTCCTTTACAAAGTTATACCGTCGGCTTCAAGGAGCTTTTTAAGCCTCTTCATTGCTCTTGTGCAGCGCATTCTTACTGCAACTGCGTTAAGTCCTACCATTTCGGCTATATCCTTTGAGCTTTTATCGTAGTAGTATTTCTGAATAATTATTATTGAATCGGGAGGCCCGAGCTCGGAGACCTTTTTAAGCAGCAGTTCAGATGTTTCTGATCTGTCGTTCTTTTCTTCGATATCCTCATCATCTGCGATCTCTGCCATATTCTCATCGTCTGCAGATACGTTTCTGCCCGTCTTTATCACGAGCGAACGCTGCATGCTTATTGCGGCATTTCGTGCAGTCGTCCCGATGTACGACTTTAATGAGCAGTTTTCGTCGGGAACAAGTTTCATCATAACCGATGCAAATACATCTATGACACATTCCTCCGCATCATCTGCACTGCCGGATCCGGTTAGTATCCTGTTTACTATGGCATATACATAGCTGTAATATTTATTAAAAAGTTCCCGATGTCCCTCCGGCGGATTTTCCCGCATCAGACTCAGTATTTCATTATCCGTCATACGCTTCCTCCCTTTTGTGAAGTTCAGATCTGTCCTTCACTTATATAAACGCACAGTAATCTTAATGTGTAACACTTTTTTCGAAAATTTTAAAAAAAATATTTTTAGGTAAACACTGATGAAATCGGAAATCCGGCGAAGCCGGATTTCCTGAGGTGGAATTTGCGGGGCTTTGCCCCGAACCCCCACGCTGATTTATGAATAAATCAGCGTTTCCTTAGCATTACACCAAATTAAACGGCAGCATAAACCGCAATGGTTATGCTGCCGTTTTTTTAGTTCACCTTAGATGCTCCATTAGCATCTTTCATTACAGATCTATTTTCAGAACAACCGGACAGTGGTCGCTTCCCAGTACTTCTGAGTGTATCTCGGAAGCTTCGACTTTTTCCATCAGTCTTTCGGAAACGATGAAATAGTCAATACGCCACCCTGCGTTGTTGGCTCTGGCGTTGAAGCGGTATGACCACCATGAGTAAGCTCCTGTAAGATCAGGATTGAGTCTGCGGAATGTATCGGCAAAACCGGCTCCGAGGAGTTCAGTCATCTTGCCGCGTTCCTCGTCTGAAAATCCGGCATTGCCTGCATTGGATTTCGGATTTTTAAGATCTATCTCATTATGAGCAACGTTTAAGTCTCCGCAGTAAACAACAGGCTTTTTGCCATCGAGTTCCTTAAGATACGCTCTCATCGCATCTTCAAATTCCATACGGTAATCTATCCTCTTAAGTCCCGGCTGTGCATTCGGAACGTAGCAGCAGACAAAGTAGAACTTCTCGTACTCGCAGGTAATAACTCTTCCCTCGTCAGTGTGCTCACCGTTTATGCCGTAGGTAACATTCAGCGGTTCCTTTTTCGTAAACACCGCTGTTCCTGAATAACCCTTCTTCTGAGCACTGTGATAGTAGGAATGATATCCTTCAGGATCAAAATCAGCCTGTCCCGGCTGCATCTTTGTTTCCTGCAGACAGAAAATATCTGCTTCTTCCGATTTAAAATAATCCTCAAAGCCTTTTCCAAGGCAGGCTCTGAAGCCGTTTACGTTCCATGATATAAATTTCATCAGTTTTCCTCTTTTCTGTCTGTTTCCTCACGGGCAATGGCATTTACCGCTGCAAAAGCCTGCCTTATATTTGAAACTCCGATTATTCTTGTTTTATAAGTTCCTGGATTTATCTCCTTCATTGAGTGCTTCGGAAGGATGACAACGTCA
>JAGDDO010000392.1 GCA_017848205.1 Oscillospiraceae bacterium
CATCCGAAGTGAAAGAAATTATCTCTCCGTCCTCGGTCTCCATGTAGAATGACACTTCTTCGTCTTTTTCGTCCACCACATCAACGACAAGCGTTTGCTCCGGGTGCAAAGGATCCGGAACGATCGCTTTTCTGTAGTAGACCGTGAATGTCAGCTCATCTTCCGGAGACGGATATAAGCGATAAATACCCTCTCCGGACTGGTTCGTGGTGAGCTGAATGTCAAGACAGGTCGTGTCGTCGTTAAGAATTGTTATTTTTTCTTTTTCCAGACGGAGCATTTTGTTTCCTCCTTATGGATTTGGCAGTTTACTGTAAATGTCCTGAATTGCCGCGTTGATGTCGTCAATTGAATGATTGATACCGTCAACGTCAGAATTCAGTGTGCCGATGTCGTTGTTAATACCCTGAATATCGCCTGCAATATTCGATATATCAGTACCGAGTTCACGCTCTATGCAGCGCACACGCTTCATGACCGGTTCATCCTCGGTCTTCATTACCTTCTTGTCCCACTGGCTTTCATGGAGTCCTGAGTCCTTGAATGAACCGAGCTTTATGCTTTCCAGCCGGCCGGTTATGTCATTGTACTTTGTTGCAATGACTTTCTGAGTCTGTCTGTGACCGAATGCGTCCTGAACAACGCCCCTGTCACCCACACGTATTTTACGTATCTGATCCCAGTTAGCACCTCTGTTGGTGTTTTTGAAGTCTACGTAATCTACTTCCCAGTTGTAGAGCCAGCCGGTGTTTTCCGCCCACCATGCATCCACGTCAGGTATAAGAGCCTCATACGAAGGATACTCGTAGGAAAAGTCAAGTCCGCTTATCGCCTGGTGCGGAAACAGTCCTGCGTCCGGTACGATCGACTTTGCATATGGATACTGGCCTCCGTTACAGGAAGCGTGTATTTCCGTTTTACGGTTCGTTGTGTCTTCTGTGTACTTCACGTCCCTGCAGTTGACACCGTAAACCAGCTCAAATGCATCGTCTACAGTGCCGTACTTCTGCCTGTCGATCCTGAAATAGAAATTATCACGGTAAAGTTCACCGCCCCAGACGTTTACGACCGAATCGGAGTTACCAAGGAGCGCATTTGCGAGCTGGACGTATCTGTAGTTGTATTTTCTCGGCGGATCCTGTAAAAGTACCAGTTCCGGATTTATGTACTTGTCAAAATTATATGTTGTAAGCCCTGTACCGCCGGAAAACCATGTGCATCCGTTACCATGAACATCTCTCGGTTCAAACAGATGATTGACCACCTGCCATGCATTGTTGTTTTGTCCCTGGCATTCAAGTGTGAGCATATCAGCGAGATAATACCAGATGTGATTTGCGTATGCTCTGAGATAAGGAACGCCGTTTTTCACGCTGTAATCTATCTTGTGGATCATGAACAGCTGTCCTTCCGATGATTTCAGAATGTTGTACATCTTAAGGAATTTCCATGAATCCTCGCTGTGACCTTCACGCGGATCATCCGGAACGCAGGGAACTTCAATTTCCATGTCATAGCGTCCGTTCAGTTCTTCCGCAACATAAGCTGACGTCGGTCTTATGACCGCAAGTCCGCAGTTGTTAAAATCATTCTGCTCTGTATGCATTCCGTGGACAGTGATCATTACAGCCACCTCCGGTTGTACTTCACCTCGACACGGGTCACATCACCGCTGAAATTCGTCTGGCATCCGTTCCGCGGAGGATTGACAATGCCTTCAATGTTTCCTTCCGTCTTGTTCAGAATAACATTGTTGTTCTTGTCAAAAACCCTGTGTGACGGAACGTCTATAATGCAGAATGTATCCACGTCGTGAACCGTTATATTCGTTCCTGACGCAACGTGATAGAATCCTAAGTCTCCGTTTCCGTACAGTTTTACTGTCGGTTCACTCGGTGCTGTGCCGCCTGTTGCCGTGCTTGCATCGTTTATATATCCGATGTGCTGAGGACTCAGCTGCACTTCCACCCATTGTGAATCATTCTCACGCTTAAACGGCATAAGAAGGAACTGCACCGGTATTTTACCGAAACGCTCAATGAGCCTGTTTCCCGTCATTGCGTTGTTTGCAATGGCAAGATAGTGCTTGTCCGGATCATTCGAGAATATGAGTTTACCTGATCCGGCAAGCCAGTTATTTATATTGCTGAGGTGATCCGGAGTGATATCCTTTATGCCGATGTTAAGCGTTATCATCTGCTGTCTGTACCCGCCCGGCTCGTAAATTATCGGTTCACCGGTCGGCATGTCGATCACCTGTGTAATTTTTTCGCTTCTGAGGTCAAGAGGAAGCTTTTCCAGAATGCAGAATACATCCTGTTCATCGTTTCGCTTGCCTTTAAATGAAAACCAGCTTATGAGAATGCACCTCCCCCTCTGTCGCTTATCTGCTTAAGTTTAGACATTTCCTCTACAAGATCTGTAAGATTCTGAACACCGGAAATATTGAATATCGGATTATTGATACTCATTGAATCTGAACCGTTTCCGTAAGCTTCCCTTTCGTAGGCGCTGTCGTTGTTTGCGGCCTTTACCTTCTGGTCAGGGAATACGATCTTATCAAGAACAAGATCAATTGCAGTATCTCTTGCCGCTACCATTCCGGCTGATGATTCGTCTACCGGAATCATATTTTCTATTGCACCTCTGACATTGCTGCGAATAAGTCCTTTAAATGCCGCTTCAAAACCGATCATAACTGCGCCTGCAATTACTTCACCGATTTCTGAAAGTGCAGCCTGATTCTGCTGATTCATAAACACTGATCTGAGGTTAGCAAGCACTTTCGGCATCCATATTTCAAATATAGGCGTCGATTTTTCGACGATAAACTCGGCAAGTTTGTCCATGATCTTGTAAGCACCTTCACCGAGGTTCTCGAGGTTCTTTTCCTTTGTAACCGCGTCAACCACCTTGCCAATGATCGTGCCGCCTACTTCGAGTATCTTGTCAATGTTCTCGCCTAACCAGTGTACCAGTGCGGTTATAATATCAATTGCCGCCTGTGACATTTTGCTTGTATTGTCGCCGAGATCTTCAAGGAGCCGGTCGAGTATCTTTCCGGCCGCTTCAAGGAGTATCGGCAGATTCTGTGCAATACCCTCAACCAGCATGACAAGTATATCAAATCCCTTGTCAAAGATCTCAGGTCCGTGCTCTGCAAGCGCCTTTGATATCGTTGTAATGACTTCCGGAAGCTTTTCAGAAAGCTTCTCAGCCACGACTGCCATAGCGTCCACAAGGCTTGTGAACAGAATAACCGCCGCGTCTGTAAGCTCTGTCACAGCGTCAGGGAGTATGTCAATAAGAGCAAGTACAAGGTCTCTTGCTCCGGTAACAAGTGCCGGAATAATGGTTCCCTTTGCTCTTGAAAGGCCCTTTATAAGTACCTTTACCAGATTAACGATAACAGAATTGAATATCTGTAGTTTTGAAGGGAGTTCACGCGCTGCAATGTTGATGTTCTGCATGAGCACGTCAGCAATACCGGATCCGACCTGATCTATCTGTGTAAGAAGATCTCCTTTTCTTACTCCGTCAGTGAGCTTGTTTACCCAGAACGTCATTTTCTCGACGTTGAACAGTAACTTATCACTGAATGTTTCATAAATGGATATACCGAGCGCTTCCGCAGCTGATTTCAGGATCGTAAAGCGACCCTGCAGGTTATCCATCATGGTTTCAGCAGTCTCGTAAAGGTAATTGTTTGCATAGGCTGATGCAAGTGTATCATACAGTTCTGAATAACCCTGTGCGTCAGCAACGGACTGTAAGAATTTCAAGCCTTGCTGGAACATACGGACACCGAAAATGTTTTTCAGTGACATAATACGTTCTTCTTCGTTCATGTCAGCCATAGCCTTATTAACATCACCAAGAACATTAGTAAGACCTTTAAAGTTACCTTCCGTGTCATAAGTTGAAATACCGAGTTTCGCAAATTCGTCAGCTGAGTTCTTGTTTGTTTCAAGCAAACGGAGCATTACCGAGTTAAGCGCTGTTCCGGCTTCCGAACCCTTGATACCTGCATTGGCCATCTGACCCATGAGTGTTGCCGATTC
>JAGDDO010000393.1 GCA_017848205.1 Oscillospiraceae bacterium
ACTGAAATGTCTGTCGAAAAATCCTCGGATTCATCAAGTAAACATTCAACCGGAACATCAAGAACTTTTGAAATGTCGATCAGCTTTTCGATCGGTGGGGATGAATTGTTGTTTTTCCATGCGGAAACGGTAGATGCGGGAACACCGATGCTGTCGGCGAGATTTTTCTGGGAAATATGCTTTTTGTCCAGTATCATGAACAGCTTTTGTGATATGGTCATGAATTGTCACTCCTTGTGTTGGATTTTTATAAAAGGAATCTGAATTTAAGAACGAAAAAAATCATTGACAAGATAAAGGTGGCATATTATAATAAAAATTACTACGTGAATGATTAATCGTTTGTAATAATGATTATATCATTTTTGATGTGAATTTACAAGATACATGCTGACAGTTTTTTTCGATGCTCTGAAAATATGAAATAATGACATGCTCAGAAAAAAGTCACGAAAGTCCGAAAAAAGTCCGGGTGATAACCAACCAATGAACAAAAAACTGATCTCCGCTCTCATAGTTGCCGTTGCGGCACCTGTGATCGCGTATTTTATAAGTGAAGACTTACGATGCATGCGCTATCTTAAGGAGCCGGATGAGGTCCGGCACAGGGAAGTGCGGGCCATCGATATGTCTGAAAAAGACAGAATGAAAGATTTTGATACCCTCTGGAACGTTGTTTCAGAGGGCATTCCTGCTGTTTACGCCTATCCGGATGCTTTCGGGTACGATATAAGAAAATCGGAGGAGCGGTACCGCGAGGCTGTGCGTAATGCCGGTGATGACGTGGAATATTTCTGCGTCCTGCAGTCGGTCCTGAATGACGTGCCAAGCGCTCATACCGCCTTCTTTTTTCCGGACTACAAACTTGTGACGGAATACAACTGTATGGCATCCGAGGTGGTAAAGACCGATCCGTATCTTCGTGATACGACAGATCTGTGGATGAAGAGCATGCGTCACCGGAAACGTAAAAGCAGAACGTATCAGTTTAACTATATCGACGGGGAATATCTTTTCGAGCCGGATGCATCTGAGGTAAGGTTTTCTGATGACAGGAGCACCTGCATTTTACGGTCGGCAGGCGGGATGACACCGGATGAGTTCATTCAGAAATATCTTTCCTCCTCTCCGTTCTGCTACGACGACGAACATCATAAAATGTACAGACGGAATATCTACTTCAATGACAGCCAGGGAGAAAAGATCACACTTGAACTTGAAAATACGGACGGATCTGTTACCCGGACGGATGTGTACTTTGATCTGTGCGATGAGTATCTGTTCGTAAATCAGCCTTATCTTCACGGCGTATATGAAAAGCCGGACGATATTATTGATATTCGCTATGCAGATGACTCTGAAAACATTGTTTATTTGCGCGTCGATGACCTTGACAACGACCGCGGGAATGAACTGTATCAGAAGATAAGAAAATACTGCGGCGGGGATACATCAGTCATCCTCGACCTCAGGAACAACGGCGGCGGTACGATCGAGTACACAGCGGAGTATCTTTACGCACCGCTGTTCTCAGAGCCGCTGGATATCCATGAAACGGAGTATATAATGAAGTCGTCCGGCAACAGGGATTTCTTCCGCGGGGTTTATTATTTCATGAACCTTAAGGTGTTCGGTATGAAGAAGCTTTCAAAGGATGAGGCTTCAGATGTTTACGGGTATCTCCGTGACAGGAAGATGTTTGAGTATGATGTTGACATGCAGTTTAAGGGCCAGAGCGGTAATGATCCGTTTGTGTGTGTTCTTGTATCCGATAAAACTGCGTCTTCGGCGGACTATTTCGTCTCCGCGGTAAAACCGCTTGAAAATGTAACTGTCATTGGCGAAAACACGGCAGGTGAGAAGACCGGAGGACAGTTTATGGCGATGCTTCCGGAAAGCAAGCTCGTTTACTATTACAATGCCGCCGTCTGCTTTAACGACGACGGAACGGACAATTCACTGTACGGTACCGCACCGGAGATACGCTGCAGGCAGAGTAAGGA
>JAGDDO010000394.1 GCA_017848205.1 Oscillospiraceae bacterium
ATACTTGAACCGGGCATGATAATCACCGTTGAACCGGGTATCTATCTTCCGGGAGAATTCGGCATAAGGATCGAAGATATGGGAATGATAACAGAGGATTCTTTCGACGACATAACAAGATCCCCGAAGGAACTCATAATCGTATGATGCGGTAAAACTTCATCAGATCACGGAATAAGGTTCCGTTTCTTTGACGGCGGGAAAGCGGTGATTCGGCCGGATATTTACGGTGCTTCATCAGGAAAAAGGAAACTGCGTCAAAAAATTTCGATTAGGTATTGCAAAATACAGTGTTTTAGTGTACAATATAAAAGTAACTACACTGTTACAGCTGTGTCCTAAAGCATACGGCACTGCTGTGATAAATTAATTTGTGCCGTGCGCATACGCAGATACAGTCTGAAAAGTGCATGAGGGCAAAATAGTAAACAGTAATTTACTATCGTATATTTACAATTCATTTGGAGGTATTTATTTTATGATTTCAGCTGGTGATTTCAGAAACGGCGTAACATTTGAAATGGACGGAAACGTAGTTCAGGTTATAGAATTTCAGCACGTTAAGCCAGGCAAGGGCGCTGCATTTGTAAGAACAAAGTTCAAGAACGTTATTACAGGTTCAGTTGTTGAAAGATCTTTCAACCCTACAGACAAGTTCCCTACAGCTTTCGTTGAAAGAAAGGATATGCAGTATCTCTATGCTGAAGATAACCTTTACTATTTCATGGATATGGAATCTTATGAACAGATCCCGATCGACAAGTCAAAGCTCGGCGACAGCTTCGCTTTCGTAAAGGAAAACATGGAAGTTAAGGTTCTTTCATACAAGGGCAATGTATTCGGCGTTGAACCGCCATTCTTCGTAGAACTCGAAGTAACAGAAACAGATCCTGGCTTCAAGGGCGATACAGCTACAAACGCTACAAAGCCTGCTACACTTGAAACAGGTGCCGAGATCAAGGTTCCGCTTTTCATCAACCAGGGTGACAAGGTAAGAATCGATACAAGAACCGGCGAATACATGGAAAGAGCATAAGCCTTTTTCAGATTTTTAAAAATCCCGACTTATAAAAAGGAGGATCATTTATGAAGCTTACAGAAAAGATGTCTTATCTTAAAGGCTACATCGATGGTATCGACCTCGATACAACTACAAAGGAAGGCAAGATCCTTGCAAATGTCGCAGATGTTATGCAGGAAATGGTCGCATACATCGAAGATCTTCAGGGACAGGTTGACGAGCTCACAGAGCTTTGCGAAATACTTGATGAAGATCTCGGAAGCGTAGAAGAAGACTTCTATGATTTCGATGACGACGATGAAGATGATGACGACTGCGAATGCGATGACGATGATTTCGACGATTACGACTTCGATGACGAAGACGATGACGAAGAACTCTATGAAGTTGTCTGCCCTACATGCGGCGATTCAATACTTCTCGACAGCGGTATGCTTGATGAAGGATCCATGGCCTGTCCGAACTGCGGCGAGAATCTTGAATTCGATCTTGATGATCTCGACGATGATGACCTCGGTGTTCCAGTTGATGAAGACACACCGGAGAATATGTGATCAGGTTTTTTTCTTAAGTTAAATGGTTCCCCCTTTTTTAAGGGGGAATTTATGTTTTAGTGAGGTGATCGGTTTGCGGAAGAGAAGACGAATAAAGTACATAGGATATATAAGAATGACAGTGGCTGCGCTTATTCTTATTTCTGTGATCCTGCTGTTTGACTCTCTCAGAAGGCATGTTCCGCAGAAAGACGGAACGGGCGATCTTACTGTAACTATAAACGATACAGCTGACGAAGAAGTAATAGATGCCGGTATCCCTCCGGCAGCTACCGAATCCTCTGCAGCGGAGATCCCTTACGAAAAGAAGGAAATAGACAACGAAGCTTACCGCCGTATCGTAAAGCTTAATGCTGATCTCGGCATGGGCGATCTTATAATGGTGAACAGGGATAACCCGTGCAGATTTCCGGACATATCGGCTGAACTTGTATCTGCGTCATCGGGTATAAAATCCGACAAGGCGTACAAGGTCGCATACACCACGATACAGCTTCAGAAAGTCGCAACTGAAAGTTTCAGTAATATGATGAGTGATTTCTATTCCGTTTTTTCAGACGGCGATGTGACTGTAGTCGGCGGCTTCGTATCGTATGCCGATCAGAATGCGAATTACAAGCCGGTGGCAGGAGACGTTCCTTTTGTATCTTCAGAAAACCAGCTTTCACCGGGATATTCCGATCATCATACCGGCCTTGCGCTTGATCTCAAGCTTGTAAGCAGCTCAGGATCAATATCTGCCTATGACGGCACTGGAAACTACAAGTGGATAAATGACAACTGCTACAAGTACGGGTTCGTTGTGCGTTATCCTTTCGGAAAGGACACGATAACCGGAGTTGCCGGATATCCCGCACACTTAAGATACGTCGGTGTTCCTCATTCGTACATCATGCATGACAACGGTTTTACGCTTGAGGAATACATGAACGAAATGAAGAAATATATTTTCGGATACGAGCATCTTTATTATTCGGTCTACGGATACGACTATGAGATATATTTTGTTCCTGCGGAAACGGGTGCGGAGGAAACTGTCGTTGCCGTGCCGAAGAAGGATGACTATTCGGTTTCGGGAAACAACTGCGACGGATTTATAGTTACCGTATGCAGAAAGGCTGACGGCGAGAAATGGCAGCCGACACCATCTCCGGCTGCAGCTGCAGCTGAAAACAGCACTGAAAACATCGTGACCACTGATGCTCCCGCCGGTGATTTTCAGAACGGTGCGGCACAGATAATGCCGGCTCAGACTGCGGCAGCGGGTGCACAGGCAGTACCGGCTGCAGAATAGAAAAATGGTCCGTCTTTGATCCGGAACAAACAATTATAACAGAGATCTGTCCTGATCAGCGGATACGGAAATTACAGGAGTTTTATTTATGAGCATAAAAGGAAAAATTCATTCTCTCGAGAGTTTCGGAGCGGCAGACGGTCCGGGCGTGCGTTTTGTAGTCTTTTTAAAAGGCTGCGACATGAGATGCAAGTACTGTCACAACCCTGATTCATGGGCTTCAAAAGGCGGTGAGGAATGGACAGCCGAAGATCTTATCGCCAAGATAATGAAGTATCAGTCATACTGGGGAAAAGACGGCGGTCTTACTGTCAGCGGCGGTGAGCCTCTTCTCCAGATCGATTTCCTTACCGAGCTGTTTAAGCTTGCGAAAAAGGAAGGCGTTCACACTACTATTGATACGTCGGGAAATCCTTTTACAAGAGAGGAACCATTCTTTTCAAAGTTCAATGAACTTATGAAGTATACAGACCTTCTGCTTCTTGATATAAAGGAAATAAACCCGGAACGTCACAGAGAACTTACAAAGCAGGATAATGCCAATATTCTTGATATGGCAAAGTACCTTGCCGAGACCGGTAAGCCGGTATGGATCAGACACGTACTTGTGCCGGAACACAGCGACTTTGATGAAGATCTTGACAAGCTGGGCGAGTTCATTGCTACACTCGGAAACGTTGAAAGAGTGGAAGTGCTTCCTTACCACACACTCGGCCTTTTCAAGTGGGAGAACCTCGGCATAAAGTATCAGCTTGAAGGCATCGAACCGCCGACAGATGAACGCTTTGAAAATGCCTGCAGAAGACTCAGAAC
>JAGDDO010000395.1 GCA_017848205.1 Oscillospiraceae bacterium
CCTTTTCCCACACAGTCATCAAAGCAGCTCTTTACCTGTTCAGGAGTCTTGTCATTGAACTGGCTTATTTTTATGAGTCCGATGTTATCTATCATTTCGGAAGTTGCCGTAATTATATCGATCTTTTCACGTTTTACGTCAAAGTCGATGATATTTCCTTCACGTTCAACGGTTATCCTGATGACTGAATCGACCTCACCGGTTTTGATCACGTTTACCGCCTCTTCAAAAACCATATCCTTCACATCGCTGCCGTCGAGTTTTTTGATTATATCTCCGGACTGCATACCGGCTTTTTCCGCCGGAGTTTTAGGATTTACCTCGACGACTTCCATATATCCGTCTTCGCGGCCGAGCACGGTGATACCGACTCCGGTTTTAAGGCCGGAGTGACTTTCACTTCGTTCCTCCGTCTGCTTTATGCTCTGGTATCTTGAATAAGGATCTTCCAGCGCTGAAACATATCCGCCTACAGCTGAATCAATAAGCTTTTCACTGTCAGATGCGTCGTAGTAAAAGTGTTTTGCAATTATGTTTTCCGCTTCTGCCAGCAGCTGAAATTCCTTCAGTTTTTTCAGATCACTGTACTTCATTACAGAATATGTTGCCGAAAACGTAAGCATAGCCGTACAGGCAACAGCGATCATGACACTTTTATTAAGTTTATTCCCATTCATGATTCTTTCTCCTGAAAAAATCATGCCAGCAGAAAACTGCTGGCATGTTACAAATTCTGCTCTGAAAACACTGAATGCATATCAGTGTTTCCGTTATTATACCTGAAGATGCTTTGTAGTACTGATCACACTTCCCAGTGCACCGATGACAGCACCTATACAGAGATAGATTGCAAGCATCGTGTACTTTATCTGGCTGAACGGAAGAGGTTCTGACACACCAATGGTCTCCCAGAACGCTATATTGTTTGTGATTATATCCATCAGAGTTGTATAGCCGTAATATGTTACCACATAAGCACCGATACCTGAAACGAATCCGGTAAACAGGCCTTCGAAGAAAAACGGCATACGTATAAATGAATTGGTAGCGCCGACATACTTCATAATGTTGATCTCTCGTCTTCTTGCGTAAACACTGGCTCTCGTTGAGTTCGAGATCATTATGAGAGATACTATGATAAGTGCTGTAAGAAGCGCTATCGATGTAATAAATACTACTTTTCTTAACCGGGTGAGGATCTGAGCAAATTCAGTAGGAGCTTTTACTTTTTCAGTAAAATCAAATGCATTCAGTGCCTTTACAGTATCAGTCATTTTGGATGTATCCGCAATGCTGATGTTGAACGCATTCGGCAGAGGATTGTCATCTCTTATTGAGTCGAATACCTCTTCGTACTCCTTCATCTGTGCGATATAGTTTTCAAGCGCCTGTTCCTTAGGATAGTACTTTACACTTGCTATGTTAGGAAGCGCGCTGATCTGTTTCTGTGCATCAGGCAGCATTTCTTCCGTAACACTGTCCTTAAGGAAAAGGACAAGTTCATTCTTGTTTTCAATGGAGCCTAAAAGTATCTCAATGTTCATTACGAAAAGCGAAGATACGCCGACCAGAAGCAGAGATACCATAAGAACACAGAACGTTGCAATACCCATTACTCTGTTATGCCAGATGTTTTTAAATCCCTGTCCGATAAGGTAAAATAAACTGCCTATGAAAAATCACTCCTTAAATTGTTTCGCCGGTAGTTTCAGTTTCTGCGTCACCGTCAATAACATCATCATAGATTACTGTACCCTGATTGATATTGATGAGACGTCCGCCGAAATGCTTGACGAGCTCATGTTCGTGAGTAACCATTACGACAGTTGTGCCGCACTGATTTATAGCCTTGAGAAGGCCTACTATTTCCTGAGAAAGTTCAGGATCGACGTTACCCGTAGGTTCGTCTGCTATAAGAAGCTTAGGGTCGTTTACAAGCGCTCTTGCAAGAGCAACACGCTGCTGCTCACCGCCTGAAAGCTCGTTCGGATAAGATTTCATTTTATCCTGAAGTCCGACCAGTCCTATAACATAGGAAACACGCTTCTTGATATAGGATCTTGGTGCATTGATAACACGAAGAACGAACGCAATGTTCTCATATACTGTCATTGAAGGAATCAGTCTGAAATCCTGAAATACC
>JAGDDO010000396.1 GCA_017848205.1 Oscillospiraceae bacterium
CGTACTTCATGCTGTTTCCCATGAGCTGGCTGAAGATAAATCCGAGCCATTTTGCATCGGTCATTATATCCATGTCAAGATTTTTGGTACTTAAGGCAATTCCCCGCTCCTGAAGCTCCTCACGGTAACGGATGGCGGTATCGATGAAAGCACGCTTAAGTGATGTCTTCTTTATAATGTAGTCCTTTTCCGCATTGCGGCTGCGCGCGTAGTAGAGGACGTTTTCTATGTAGTCGTCAATACGTTTGAGCTGTTCGCTGTATTTGGAATTGCCGTCATTGTGACACATCAGCTGAAGTCCGCCTACCGGAAGCTTGACCTCATGCACCCACATTTCAATATATTCACGGAATTCCGCAGCTTCACGACGGTGAAGTGCAACGTTGTCGCACATCGAGTGGTCACAGTCTTTAAGCACATCTGCAAGGATACGGCCTTCCAGAAAATCCGGTGAAGTTACCATTTCAGATATAAGATATTTCTGATCAAGTTCATCGATGCAGTTCTGAAGCTTGTCGTAGAAAGGCTTTTTTCTGAGATAGTCCCAGAGAAACGCGGAAAATGCACCTGCGGCAAGAATTACGCTGAGTACCGCAAGTGCCTCTGTTATAACGTGGTATGCCCTCAGAAAAATGAGGGAAAGGATACAGGAAACTATGAAAATGATAACGGCAGGGAGTCTGTCCTTTAAATAAGCGGAAAATCTCATCGCAGTACGTACCCCTGTTTCTTTCTGGTCTCAATGGCATCTTCAAATCCGAGTTCCGCAAGCTTTCCGCGGAGACGGCTGACATTTACTGAAAGTGCATTGTCGTTTACGAATTCGTTGTTATCCCACAGCGTGGTCATCAGGTCGTCACGGGTGACGATCTCGCCCCTGCGGTCGAGAAGAAGCTGGAAGATTATCATTTCGTTTTTGGTAAGTATCATTTCATTTCCGTTTCGCGTAAGGGTTCCCTTTACGCCGCTTACCTCGGCATCGTGGTACATGACTTTGGCGGACCCGCTGCGTTCAAGACGTTTGAGTACTGCGGAAACGCGGAGCAGGAGTATGGTCGGATTGTAAGGTTTGGTTATGTAGTCGTCCGCACCGTAGCTCATGGAAAGTACTTCGTCTATCTCGGTGGTCCGGCTGGTGAGCATTATCACCGGCTTGTCGCTTGTTTTGCGGAATTCCTGAAGAAGTGTTTCTCCGCTGGTGAACGGAAGGTTTATATCAAGAAGAAAAAGGTCAGCGTCAGATGCACGCATCTGATCAGCCGTCGTTTCAAAGTCCGTTACACGGGAAGCTTCATATCCCGAATTTTTAAGCAGAGTACAAAGCTCCTCGCTGAGTACGGTATCGTCTTCAATAATGAGTATTTTTTTCATCGGTATCTCCTTTATCTGATCTGAGTTTTGCTGTATTCAAAGGTATCAGGCACCGCGGTGCCTGATACTATCAATTAGCTGCCTTCGGCAGCTCACCATTTTCGGTTCTAAGTTCGCACAGAACCACTTCGAATGTATCGAACGTCCTTAATGATATGCTGCTGTTTCCGCATCCGCGGCTGAGGATCATTTCGCAGTCATTGTAAAAGTATTCGCCTTCAGTGTATTCAGGCAGAAATCCCTGCCCCGGTGCATAGATGCCGGTTCGGGTAAACGGTATCTGCACAAGTCCGCCGTGTGCATGACCGCTGAATACCAGCGCATGCTCAAATCCGTCTTTTTTCGCCGACTCTGCAAGAACACTGAAATCTTCCGGATAGTGATGTATCCAGAGAAGCGGAGCACTTTTGTCAAGTTCCTTTGCCGCTTCTGAAATATCAAAAAGTCCGACCGTATCCGTTGTTCCTGCAAGATACATATGTTCACCGTTGTTTTCGAGATCTGCGATCTCGTTGTTCAGTATTCTGATACCGTATTTTCCGGCTGCTCTGTCATACTGTTCAAGTCCGCCTTCTTTTTTTCTTACCCGCAGTTCATGGTTTCCATAAACCAGATATCCCGGAGCGATCTCCGAGCATTTTCTGAACAGGCTTTCAGCTTTGTTCACGTCAGTAAAATATGAATCAATAATATCTCCGACGTAGAAAATATAATCAGGCGACTGTTCCTTTATCTTATTTACAAGACGGTCCTCATATGCTCCGCCGTGATTGTGGTAATCCGTGACCACGGCGATCTTCACTCCGTCAAAGCTTTCCGGAATACCCGGATCACGGTACTCAAATTTCTCAACGGCAACATACCCGTTCGACCAGCTGAGCTGAACTGCAGCGAGCAGGATCAGTACGAATATTACGATAAGTATCCGTTTAAGTTTCTTTGGTTTTGCTGTATTCATTTGTGCTCCTCCCGGTTATATCTTTCTTTATCAGGCTTAATTGTACCATACGAAAGAGATGAACGTCAAGGTGTTTTATTTGTTCCGTGTCGATAAAAAAAGGTATCAGGCATCGCGATGCCTGATACTATTAATTAGCTGCCTTCGGCAGCTCACCATCATGATTCTGACTCTTATCCAGGGGATTACAGTTAAGTCCAAAAAAATCATAAAATTTCGGATTTTTATTGACTTAAAAATCATAGTGATATATAATTTAATCAGTAAATCCAAGTGTATATACGAAAGGACAGGAAAATGAAAAGAAAGATCACCGAACAGCTTATTCGCTGGAAAAATTCTTCGGACAGAAAACCTATGATCTTAAACGGCGCCAGACAGGTTGGTAAAACATTTATTCTTCGTGAATTTGGTAAGGAACATTACCAGAACACGATTTATATAAATCTTGAACTCAATCATTACGCAGCATCGCTGTTTGATAAAGATATTTCACCGGAAAGACTGATAAAATATCTTGAAGCTGAAGCGAAGGAACGAATTCTTCCTGAAAAAACACTGATCATTCTGGATGAGATACAGTCATGCGAACGTGCTTTGACTTCGCTGAAATATTTCTGTGAAGAATTTCCGGATTATCATGTTGCAGCAGCCGGAAGTCTGCTTGGTGTCGCAATAAACAGAAATCAGACTTCATTTCCTGTGGGAAAAGTCAATATATTCCGGCTTTATCCTCTTGATTTTGAAGAGTTCCTTCTCGCTACCGGCAATGAAATACTTATTGAAGAGATCATTGAATGCTTTACCAATTCCGAACCTATGAACGAAGCTATGCATCAGAAAGCCCTCAGTCTTTATCATGACTATCTTATAGTAGGAGGAATGCCGGAGGCCGTCAGAACATTTATTGACACTAATTCATATCTCGAACCGGC
>JAGDDO010000397.1 GCA_017848205.1 Oscillospiraceae bacterium
AATACATGTCCACTTTTTAATTCTCATACGACTGTTAAGATGAAGTGCTTCAGAAATACCTTTCCCGGGAGGGCAGAAAATGATAAGTGACAGCGAAATAACTGAAGTTTTCCGAAAATCTGAAAACGAAGGCATACGGAAACTTATAGACAGTTACAGCAACTACATTTATACGATAATTACAGAAAAGCTCAGCGGACTTGCCTCAGAGAATGACAAGGAAGAGTGTGCCGCAGATATTATTTTCGAGACACTGAAAGTATGCAGAGAGCAGAATTTCGAAATTGAATCCTATAAGGCTGTTATTTCTGTAATAGCCAAGCGCAAGGCTATAGATTTGTTCAGAAAACTGCAGTATAAAGACGAGCACAGTGAATATCTCGATGAAATATCGACCGAACCGGCTGTGAATGAAACACCGGAATCATCCGTCGTTACAAAACACGAAAGAGATTATCTCTGGAACGAAGTGCTGAAACTCGGTAAGCCGGATTCGGACATACTCATTTTTCAGTTTTTCTACAGAAAAACTGCTGCAGAGATCGCAGAACTCCTTAAAACGACCGTGACAGCAGTCAATAAGCGCAGTCAGCGTGCACGTAAGAAACTGAAAAAAATTCTTGAAGCAAAGGAGGCGTTCTGAAATGAAAGACGAAGACAGAGTAACAGAGATCTTATCTTCAAAGGGAGATATGGAAACGGATACACTTGAAAAAATAGAAAGCAGCGTATCAGCATTCTCCGAAGAACAGAAGAATCGCATTTACGATCTTGTAATTCAGAAAAAGTCCCGGGCAGATACAGAAAATGAAGAACGCACCGGAGACGATGAAATGATAAAAGATGATAACGGCAGCACTGAATCCGAAAGCATCATAAACATCGTTCCGGAAAGGAGGCAGAATATTATGATAAGATTATTTGCAGTGGCAGCATGTATTTCCCTGGTATTCGGTTCGACAGTTTTTCTAAACGGAAAAAACGACGAAAGAAACGACCGTTTTGATGAAGTAAAGAACACTACTGTATGGGACACTTCGACAGATCCGTACGAAACAGCTGTAACTTCAGTATCAGGTGACGATGCCGAAATCAGCGGGATTTCAACACTTCCGGCGACAGTGGTTGAAAAAGTGACCGAACCGGTATATATAAGCGGAATAACAGAAACAGGAACAGAAAAGGCTCAGTCAGATTTACAGACTGCTGCCGTCACAACAGCAATAACTGAAAACAAAACGAGTGAAAAAATTACTCTGACAACAGAAGAAAAAATAGATAATTCTGGTTTCATTGAACCACCTAACAGCGATATCGGAGATTACATGCTGAGCGAAAGTCTGGAAAATCAGGAAAACTCAATGCTTGCAGGGGCCGGATTAAATGAAGAACAGATAAATAAATTCAGTAATGCACTGGTTTTCCCTAAATTAGCCGAGTACATCAACTACTATTATGAAACTCCTGAATTCTCAGATGACACAGGTGTTTACAGGAAAACTACGTGCTCCTATAACAGCTATAATAATTATCTCCGTTTTCTTTTCACATCAGACTGTACCTATAACGATACAAAAGCTTCTGATTACTGGCGTGTTAAAAACATAGATGATATGTTATGGATCAGCGGAGGCTCTCCAACAATACAGAGAAAAACCTGGGAATCTGTTAATATCACCGAGTCAACAGCTTCATCGCTGAAATTTGATATTTACGCATACGACGACGGAAAAGACGGTGACTTCAACAGACATCAGGTAAGTGAAATACTCCGTTTCGAACTTGAAAACGGTCGTATAACCGAAGACGATATCAAAAACAGAAAAACCGAAGATATCATAATAAACAGCTTATGGCACAGCAATAAAAAAGATGTGATCGACAGCTGTGAGATACATGAGGACGGAACATATACAATACATTACAGATTCCACGAAGAAATGGTAAGAGAATCTGACAGACCGGCGTACGAAGTGGTAAGAGGATCTGTCGGATGGAAGTTCTCTGTATTCGAGAATCCTTACTGGTTTGTTTCAGCCGGAAAGAGCTAAGGTTGACTGACAAACGAAAATTCTCAGAATTCTGACAATCTCAGATTTTATACACAGAAAAGAAATAAACATATGTGTACTGCATCAGTACCGGCGTGTCGCTGACACGCCGGTATCTTTTTTTACCATGGTGCTCAACCCTGTTGACATTTCACTCAGACTGTGTTAAACTAAGTGTACTAACAGATGTAGTACACTTAGTACAAAGTTAAACCCAAGAAAGAATAAAAGCTGATAAACAGGAGCTTTTAAAGGAGGTACTTCATGAAAGACAACAAAACGCCGGCTGTAATAAGTCCGTTTAAGAAACGATTTCTTATGCAGTTCAAAAATAACCGAAAATTGTTTATTGCAGAATTCATACTGCAGCTGCTCGGTATCCCGCTCGCCACGCTGTGTTTTGCTAAGATCAACATAGTTCTGAAAGACATACAGTATCAGGACGACTATTATGAAAACTATCCGTTCAGAACTATAGATTTTTACGAGAATATCTATATTTTCGGTCTGGGATTTCTTTTTCTGGCTATACTCGTCGGAGCAGTGATCGCATTAAAAAATTACAGCTATCTTCTTAACAGAAATAAAACTGATATGGAAATGTCCCTTCCGTTAAGCAGAAAACAGATGTTTCTTGCTGATTATTTTTCGGGACTGCTCGTATATATTCTCCCATATTTAATTATAGTGGTTTTTACTCTGCCAATATGGTTTATAAGCTCACCGACAGAAGATGTACCTTCCAGTTATCTTCTGCCGGGATATCGATCGCAGGTCTACATTCCTGAGCCGGGATTCATTCTTATGGCAGAGCTTTTCATATTCATTGCAATGCTGTTTGTGTACACCTTTACAGTCATGATAAGCACCTGCTGCGGAAACGCTGTAAATGCCGTTGCTTATCTCATACTTTCAAACGCTGCAATCGTTACAGCTGCCTCGCTTATCAAAACGATTATCGGTAGCTGCTCCCTGAATGATTTCTACTATATGAACGTGACCTATGAGGCCGAACGTCTTTGTCCAGCCGGGTCACTATGGCATGTGATAAGATATTTAGAGGATTACACCGAACTTTCCGGTTCAGTTTCAGGAGAGATAAACTGGATCATATGTACTCTTGTCTCCTGCACCGTCTGCTTTTTTGCAGCTTTACTTATTTTCTGGCGCAGGAAACCGGAAGATACCGGAAAAAACATCATAGTTGTTCCTCTTTTCTACATAGTATCTGCTCTGATCACAGCTTCGGTATTATGGAACATCAACAATCCGCGCGGACTATATGAAAACAGCCTTGAATCATACAACAAAACCACTTTTACGGCATCTGTATTTGCAGCATTTATCATATATGCAGTCATGCTCTCATTAAAGGAAAAATCGGTAAAGATCAGAAAGCCTTTCCGTAAACTTATGTTTTTCATCGCATCAGTGTCGGTCACATTTCTATTAAACATTGTATGTCTGAAAACTGCCGGCTTTGGATTCTCATTCTACAACCCTGATGCTGCAGCAGTTAAAACAGCAAGAATTACATTTCCTTCACTTGTGCTCTATGAAGATTACACTGATTACAGTCACATCAAAAAAATCACCGACTTAAACCGCGAACTTAACAGTGACATGATGCTAATAGCTGAAGACCACTCCGTGGCAGATAAATATTACAGCAAATATCCGGATGCAAGCAGTTTCATTCCTGATCAAAATGAAGAACATTACTATTCCAATCGCTCATATTCCGCACAGAACTCTGAAAAAATCTTCATTAGTTATACATTAAAAAACGGAAAAAAATACAATCGTGAATTCATCCCCGCAACTGTCGACTACACGCAATCTGCAATATACAAAACGATGGTCGATGAGTTCAGAAAAGAAATGAAGACCGTAACCAACGAATACATCGACAAAATCTCAGATAAGAATTTAACAGTTTTATGCGGAAAAACAAACTTTACTGAAGAACTGTACGGATGCAGATTCAGACCTTTCACAACCAGTGCTGACCACTATCCTTCTGAAT
Organism: Oscillospiraceae bacterium; assembly: GCA_017848205.1. The sequence goes on from JAGDDO010000397.1 coordinate 4,078, forward strand.
TCAAAGTTGAAGAATACGACTGGAACATGCTTTGCGATATCCTTTCAAAATCATATAACCAGTACTATGACGCTGATGACTGTTATGTATTCTGTATCAAATACTACGAAGCAACCGGAAACGGGTATGGCCTGGACAGAAACGATCGTTTTTTCCTGCCTTCGGAATATTCTGACCTTTACGAAGAATTTCTAAACAGCAGCAAAACAGTAAAAATCAACTGGGAACATATCCGGCAGTGATCACAGACAAACTGCAAACGATCAGTTTTTCGAATCGATCAGCAGTCCGGTAATATCTATGAAATAAAACAAGGAGACGTCTTATGAAAAAACAGATCATTATAAACAACACTCCTGTCCGGAATTCTCAGTTTTCGAAACACCTTCGTATGAAACTGAAACAAAACAGAAAAATATTCGCAGTGACCCTTTTGCTTCAGCTGCTCGGTATTCCCGCAGCTGCAGTATGCCAGATCATTGTCAACTGCATAGTAGAAGCTCTGATTTGTAATTTAATGCATTTAGAT
>JAGDDO010000040.1 GCA_017848205.1 Oscillospiraceae bacterium
ATTAACTATTATGAATTTTCTACTTGATAAAGTTACAATTTGTAGTTATAATATAATTAACGAATATGAACGCCTTCGGCGTACTATTACCAGAAAAGGCACCCTTTGGGTGCCTTTTGCGTAAGCTGTTTTTTAACAGCCCCTATTTTATTAGCTGCCTCCGGCAGCTCACCATTTCTGTATGCATAAAATATCTGCTTAAATTAATTTGACTTATAGAAAAGCATCGTATATAATATATACAATAAAACTATATATACACCTTAATAGTCCTAAAGGAGATATTTAATGAAAAAGAATATTTGGAAAATTATAATCGCAGGAGCTGTAACACTTTCGCCAATAACTTTCCCGCAGTTTGCAGACACCAGCGATACAGAACTGTTCGACAATAAAATCAATATTGTCAATGCATCAATTGTAGATTCAGGAGACTGCGGTACAGAAGAACATGAATCGGAATTAACTTGGTCGCTGGACAGTGACGGCGTTCTCAGAGTCAGCGGTTATGGTTCCATGAACGATTATTCTGGTTTCAACGTATGCCCATGGGAAAATCATAAAGATCAAATAAAAAAAATAATTATAGATTACGGTATTACCAATATTGGGGGGCATGCATTTGAAAAATGTGAAAAGCTTTCTTCTGTAAGTATACCAAACACCATAACTAATATTGGTGACTGTACATTTAGGGACTGTACTGATCTTACCTCAGTAGTCATTCCTGATAGCGTAACCGTGATAGGTAAAGCAGCATTTTACTGCTGCAGCAGCCTGTCTTCTGTCACTATCCTAGGGGATGATATAAATATTGGTTTATGGACATTTGACAAAACTCCATGGATAGAAGAAAAACAAAAAGAAAATCCTCTTGTTATAGTCAATAATACGCTTATTCTTGGAGTAACATGTTCAGGTGATGTTATTATCCCTGATAATGTAACAAGAATATGTGATTATGCATTTTTGCAAGCTAACCTTCTGAATTCTGTTATTATTCCTGAAAGTGTAAAAAACATTGGTGAATTTGCATTCTGCGATTGCAAAAGATTAAAATCAGTTATTATTTCTGAAGGTATAACAAACATCAAAGAGTATACATTCGGGTATTGTGACTCTTTGTTATCTGTTACTCTGCCGGATAGCCTTACAAATATTGATCCGTATGCATTCAGTTCCTGCGATGAATTAGTTTCAGTCACTATTCCGGGAAATGTATCAAACATTGGTGATGGTGCATTCAATGATTGCTGGAATTTAGCTTCTGTATTTTTTGAAAGCTCTAAACCTGCTGAATTAGGTTCAGCTGTATTCGGAAAGCCTTCTGACAAATTAACAATTTATGTTCCTGCTGACAAAATCGAGAATTACAAAAATGCGACTGAATGGGATTATTACGCTGATATAATTTCAGCATCTCCATCTTCCGCATCACCATCAGATAATGAAACCCTAACTTATAAAATGGGAGATTTTGATGGCGACGGGAAAGTTGATATTACTGATTTATCAGCACTCTCACTTTATCTTATAGGTGACAGGGAATTTACAGAAGCACAGATCAAAGCTGCTGATGTAACTGGTGACGGAAATACTGACCTTGCAGACCTGGCTCATTTCAAGCAGTTTCTGTCAAAGAAAACAGAAAAATTTGATGCTGAATAATTCATAAGAAAAAAATATCAGCCGTCATCTTTCGGGATGACGGCTTTTTTGCCTGTGACTGATATTTTAGACAAATGTCTGTTTTCAAGTCTTGACATTGATCGTATTTTGCTGTAGAATGAAAATTACCTTTTAGAATACGCAATTACAGTTTCTGAAGTTTAATATATAGAAAAAGAAAAATTGGGGAGAACAACAAATGTCTATAAACGAACGATATACCCGTTACGTGTCTCAGAATATACTGGGCATGCTGGGTTTGTCATTTTATATTCTTGCGGATACGTATTTCATTTCACGTGCGGAAGGTGCAGACGGTATCACGGCGCTGAATCTGGTGCTGCCGGTATTCGGGCTGATAAACGGTCTCGGAGCAATGACCGGTGTCGGATCGGCAATATGCTACACCATAAGAAAGGCAGTGGAAGATAAGAAAGCGGATCTTTATTTTTCGGGTGCGGTCTTTTCAGTGCTTCTTATCAGTATTCCCTTCGTTCTCGGAGGGCTGCTTTTTCCGTCACAGATACTTGCTTTTCTGGGCGGCGATGATACGATACTTGCCACCGGAACATCGTACATACGGACGATAATGACGTTCACGCCGCTGTTCATGACAAATGCCGTTGTGAATGCATTCGTCAGAAATGACAGGGATCCGTCACTTGCAATGGCAGCGACGCTGATAAGCAGTCTGTTCAATATCGCATTCGACTACATTCTTATGTTCCCGATGAAACTCGGAATGCTGGGTGCAGGTATTGCGACCGGATGCTCACCTGCTGTGGGTATTCTGATTTGCTGTGCACACTTTTTTAAAGAATCAAACACACTGAAATTTGTCCGCGGATTTCCTTCAGTCAGAAGATTTCTGTACGCCTGCAGAGTCGGCGTTTCTGCTTTGATCGGTGAACTGTCATCCGGTATCACTACTGCAGTGTTCAATATTCTGATACTCAGACTTGCCGGAAACACAGGTGTTGCAGCCTATGGAATAATCGCAAATATCGCACTGGTTTCCACTTCCGTATTCAACGGTGTATCGCAGGGGGCTCAGCCGCTGATCAGTGAATCGTACGGAAAAGGTGATGTCCGTTCTGCGGTTTACGTCTTAAGCAAGAGCTTTTTCACTGTCGTTCTCCTGTCAGCTGCTATTCTGGCATGCATACACGGATTTACCGGACCGATAGTGGAAATCTTCAACTGTGAACATTCCGCCGAACTTGCAGCATATGCAGACACGGGTGCGAAGCTCTATTTTCTCGGATTTCTCTTTGCCGGTATCAACATAGCCGGATGCGGATATTTAAGCGCGACCGAGCAGGCTGTAAGCGCATTCGCATGCTCACTGTCACGCGGAGTTGTGACAATAGTTTTATGCGCAGTGATAATGTCCGGACTGTTCGGAATGACCGGTATATGGCTTTCGTTCCTGACATCGGAGATCATTACTTCTGTGCTCATGATAATATTAATGTTCCGTACACTTTCCTCGCTTTTTGTGACAGACGGAAAACGGGCATATAAATAAAAAGCAGGTGTCCTTAATACAAGGATACCTGCTGTTTTTCATGTTTATCGTTTACTGCATCGTCACCGGCAGATCTTTGCTTTATTTTCTTCGTCTTTCCGGAAAACGTGTGTAGTACCGCTCCTTATCAGCGTACATACGCTCATCTGCTGTTCGCATTGCCTTGCGTATGTCTCCTTCTCCGTCATCGAAATAGAAACCGAGAGCAAAGCTGATGTTTGCCGGATCTTCCGAGTCTTTACGGAGCTTTTCGACACGCTTTTCGAGATCTTCGCATGTCGCTTCACAGTCGATTATCATGAATTCATCGCCGCCGGCGCGGTAAACTTCGCCGTCATAAAATATGTCTTTGAGGATTTCGGCTGCATCTTTGAGAAGTCTGTCACCTGCACCGTGACCTTCATTGTCGTTTTTCTGCTTAAGGCCGTTAAGATCCGCAAAAACAACACCGATCGTTTCCGGCTTTTTGTCTTTGCTTCTTATAAACCAGTCAACACGGTTGTTCATTGCATTACGGTTATATACACCTGTGAGCACATCGACAGTTCCGAGTATCCTGAGTTTGTCAAGAAGCTGATGATTGGCTATTTCGGAAGCTATAAGCTGAGTTGTCAGTTCCATAATTCCCTTTATATTTATGGCATTATCCACGTCAAAGTTCGTCACCCAGATATAACCGAGTGTTTCATCGTTGTATTCCAGCGGGAAAAGAACGAGACTTTCCACACCCGCATTCACCAGCGATTCGTGCCATACAGGATTACGTTCCTTCAGTACTTCCATATCATTTTTATTTGTTATGATAATGCAGGTACTGCCGGCAATGGTATCAGGCCAGGTCTCAACAATACTGAAAAAGTCGTCGTATTCTTCGTTAATGATATGTTCCATAGATACGGCATGGATTCCCGGAGCCATAACATGTGAAAGAACGGAACACTTTCTTTCCTTGAAATCTGTCAGAAAAACGCAGCAGCGTTCAGCAGAACAGATACCAAGTATTTCAGATATCACCTGCTCCATGTTGTGCTTAAAGTCCTTGCCGCCCTTAAGTTTAAGGGTAGTCTTGAGTACAGCCGAAGATATATCTGCTGAAAGATCTGTCATACGGTCATCGTTCTTCTCAAAAGTCAGCTCCTGGGTGTATGAGCAGTAACCGATGTTCGGATCGTCCGATTTCAGCGGCATCATGTACATGTCGATCCAGAAGCTGTATCTGTCCGGATGAATGTATGTGTGATACGGCTTTTTCTTTATGGCGCACTGATAGCACGCTGCTTCGAAGTTCAGATCTTTCGGAATGTATTTTTCATACGGTGAACCCGGTATAAATTTATTGTTGAGCATTTCTGCCGATGACATATGCTGAGGATTTTCAATTGAGTCTACATATGCTTTGTTTCCTGCAACAAGACGGATGTTTCCATAGCTTCCGTCAGGATATTTCTCTACTGAAATAACGCAGGTCATAGGCTCGATCGAATCTGCAAAATCCTGAAAATCCATAAATATCATCCCCCGTCCCTATAATTTGATAAATATATTATAACACAAAGAATACGATTTGTCTATTAATTTAAACAAAAAAATATAGTGAACGCATAAAAATTTATACATTCACTATAATCACATCATTTCATATCACATTGAGCAGTATGATCCCATGAAATTTTTTCAGGAGATCCAGACAGATCATATGCCGATCCTGTTTTCTCATCTATCATATCATAAAATCCTGTAAGCGCCGCAAACGGTGCAAACTGCGCTGCACGGTCATGAAGCGTCATCTGCGGTCTTACCGGTGAAACGTGATGCTCATGATCGATTATGTCTTCGTAATTATCCATTATGCACGATGACCGCCAACCTGACCGTTCCGTTCAATGGCGGTCCCTCCTTCCTCAAAATTCATACCTTTAAGTATAGCATTTTTACCGTATCGTGATTTTATTAAAACCATTGCCTTCTGAATATTTTTCTCTTTTTCCCGCTTTTCCTCCTCCGTCTGCCGTTTCCGCCTTACAGCTTCAGTGTCTTCGAAAAAGCTGTACTGGATCTCTGAGGTATCTGGTACCGAATCTTCACATATGACATGATTTGCAGCTATGCATATTCTTCTTACAAAGAGTCTTTCATCAGCGATCTCACGGAAAAGCCTTACCGCAGCGTTTATAAATGTCACAGCAGATGAGGTGTATTTTCCGAGATTAACTGAACCGTGTGCACCTGCAGGCACTTTTTTTCCGTAGTGATCAAAAACTATCTTTCCTTCGTAATCTTCCGGTATAAATGAATGGTCATAGCCAAGAGAAAGTACAAGCTGATCGGCGACAACACCCTTTCTTACAAGGTCGAGTGAAAGCAGATCAGTCATTTCCTTTACTATAAGGAGGGCAGAATCGTATTTATACGGTTCCGGCAGCACCTGTCCCTGACTCATGCTGTGGTTTTCAGGCCGGTACGATCTTACTTCAGCTATGGTACACGGTTCCCAGCCCCAGGCATGATCAATGATAAGTTCTGCGTTCTTCCCGAATTCCCTGTAGATCACATTTTCATTCCGTTCGGAAACACGGGCAAGATCACCGAGGGTGTGGATCCTCAGTTTTTCAAGCCGTCTTGTTATTCCGGGGCCGAAACGCCAGAAGTCAGTAAGCGGAGTATGCCCCCAGAGCTTACGGCGGAATGACAGTTCATCCAGTTCCGCAATACGCACTCCGTCTTTGTCTGCCGGCATTTTCTTGGCGACTATGTCCATCGCGATCTTTGCAAGAAACATGTTTGTTCCTATACCGGCTGTTGCGGTAATACCTGTCTCCTTCATAACGTCTCCGATCATACGCATGGCAAGCTCACGGGGAGTGCATTCATACATGCGTATGTAGTTAGTGATGTCTATGAACACCTCGTCAACAGAATACACGTGTATATCTTCCGGAGAAATATATTTAAGATAAATGCCGTATATATGCGCACTTACCTGCATGTACATCGACATACGGGGTATCGCAGTGATGAAATCAGCTTTAAGGTTCTTATTTTTCATAAGTTCACCGTAAAAATGCGAACTTCCGGAAAATTCACCTGACGGAACTCTGCGAAGACGTTCATCGTTTACGTTTCTCATTATCTGATTCACTTCAAAAAGTCTCGGCCTTCCCGGCACACCGAAAGCTTTCAGCGAAGGTGTTACCGCAAGGCAGATGGTCTTTTCAGTACGGCTTTCATCCGCCACCACAAGATTTGTGTCAAGAGGATCAAGCCCTCTGGCCACGCATTCCACTGATGCGTAAAAACTTTTAAGATCGATGCAGAGAAAAAGCATATGATCACCCGCAGTTACAGCATTTTCCGTCCCACAGACTTCCGCCTAAAAACCTGCTGTCCGGCCTGTACGGAAGCTCCGGAACGTCATAGCCTTCATCTTTCATTATCTCTATTTTGTATGCAAGCAGCTCGTACGGTACCCTGTACTCCGCCGCAAACTGAAACAGAGAACCTTCACTGTTTTTCATTTTTTCGTAAAGCTCACTGCTTTCGCCGAAAAGAAGTTCGGCAGCAAAAAGATTTGCCTCACGCTCGGTAACTGAAATATCATCGAAAAAACCGGTGTCAATATGATTTTTTCTGTGAAGTACAGCATGACCGAGTTCATGAGCGATTATAAAGCGCCTTACCACGTCCGGAAGAGTACGGTTATACTGAATGCAGCTAACTCTTGACACCGTCATGGTCATAGCCTTTATTGCAGTTTCAGAACTGCCGAAATCCGCCTCGCAGAGTATGATATCCATGCACCGGCAAAGTTCGGAAGGATCAGATGTTTTGTAACGGCTTACAGTTTTTCTGACTTTCTTTCTTATCTCACTGCAGGAAATACCAAGCATTTTACATCACCCACGTTCTTAATCTTTCTTTTTGTACTTGAGCTTTGCCTGTTCCTTGCACTTCATGTAGCCGGCAACCACAGCCTCGAAAAGAGCAGCCTTTTCCTCCATGGGAACATCGCCTCCGGCAAGGAATGCAAGGCTTTCGCCTATAAGTGCATCGGCATCGCGCACCGTACTGCTTCCGAGCCTGCCGGAAACTTCGGCTATGTGAC
>JAGDDO010000398.1 GCA_017848205.1 Oscillospiraceae bacterium
AGTCCACCATTCAATGATCCTGTCAGTTGTTCCGTCGTCAGATCCGTATAGAGGGTTGGTGTTAAGGAAGTCAAAACCTCTTATTGCAGGATAAACCCCTGTTGTATCCTTGATGTACTCAAATTCTGTTTCAAAATCATGCGGACCGTACTTGTAGATCTCCTGCTGACCGGAAACGGTGTGTTTACCGTAAACGGATGCAAGATAGTTCATGAGTGACTGAGTTTCCTTTGTAGCTTTTTTGTTCGAGAGCACAGCACTGCCAGATACAGTCTCATAAACTCTTGCCTTTACCTCAAGGTAGTCAAACTTTGTCCAGCCCCATGACTTGGAGATCTTTATTGTGTTTTTGCCCTTGTTAAGCTTTACAGTTGCTGCAGTAAAAGGCTTGTAGTCACCTGAACCCTCAGCAATTGAAATATTTCCGGCTGATGTATCGTTGACGTAAAGATTCTGCTGTTTTCCGCCGCCGACACCGTCTGCAGCCATAATGATGTCGTACATACCGTCTGCATCAGCATTTACTGTAACTGTAATGGTACCGTCCTCTGTCATGTAGAGGATCGATCCGCCGCTTGCAGCGGAATCCTTGTCAACTTTGACCGTGCCTGTAAATTCAGCATCTTCAAACTCGTACTTTGCGGAAGCCGCCTGAACGGAAGCTGGTTCTGCCTGCGGATAAATGCTGAAAACTGAAGCGGTAAGTGCAAGCGCAGCTGTCATGCTGCAGATTCTTCTTAAATCTTTTGAATTCAACTTAAATTCCTCCTAAATTAACATTATTACAATTCACCAATTTTCGGACAGCTACAATCAAACTGCCCATATTTTCTTATTTTAATTATATCACAAGAAATTCGAGAATTCAATTATGCAACATCACAGAAAATAGCATCAATAATATAGAATATTCACTTAAATTAAGTGAATATTCGTTTAAGTAATTTAAGCAAATTAAAAGATCCTTTCATTTCGCCATCTGAAATGAAAGGATCTTAAACTGATCATCCTACAGTATGCTGTTTATTGTATCTTTCCGTAAGATATGCCTGGATCACCGCCGAAATATCGATCTGCTCCCTTCTGGCATATTCCTCAAGCCACCTCGGAAGAGTGACTGTCGCTTCTGTCTTGCTGTTGTAATAATACTTTGCGTACTCGTCTACATCCACGTTCACTGTCTGAAAAAAAGCTCTTGAATATCCGTCACCCACATACGGTCTCAGGCTCTGGATATCTGAAGGTTCAGGGATCCGTTCTTTTTTCATGATAAGATTGTAAATGTATCCTGCGAGAAGATTCACTGCATTTGCCAGTGCCTGATCAAAACTGCTTCCGAAAGCTGCAAGATTATTCAGATCAGAAAACACCACGCAGTATTTACCATCCGGGCGCTGAAAAAAACATCCTGGATATGAATATATCAACTGGTATCCTCCTTCCGTGCCATTCTTTAAGCAGCATCCGCAAATCCGGACCTGCTGTCTGTAGTATTTATACCGTTATCATCTATAGATATTATACGCACTACTTCCTTCTTTGTCAATAATAATCACAATAGTAACATATAAAAATCATAATTTGATCATAGTAAAGTCCAATTTCTCCTGCGGCTTAAAAACTGCCTGAACTTTTACGTATATACATAAAATATTTGCCTTTGGTGTAACATTGTGATATAATAATTGTGAATGTCAGTACAGACAAGGAAGGAGGAATCCGCATAAAGCAGCACATTATTATGCCGGTCGCAGCGGCGGTCACAGCAGTTTTTCTGTCAGGATGTGCCATCGGGGCAGGAATCGAGACCTATCTCAAGCCGCCGAAGCTCAGCGAACAGCACGAACAGATATACAGCGCCCTCATCAATACAGAAGGGTCAAAAATAAACCTTAAATACCCTAAATCCGGTTCCTTCCTTTCGGCCTTCGTTGTTGCTGACATTGATGACGAGCCTACCGATGAAGCGATCGTTTTCTACGAAAAGACCAATTATACGGCAAATGACTTCTCCACACTGAGAATCAACTTTCTCGATCAGAAGGAAGGCCGCTGGGATTCCATGTATGACTTCGCTGCCGAAGGAACAGAAGTCGAACGAGTGTTTATATCAAAACTCGGTGCTTCTGACGTGAAAAACGTAATTATAGGCACAGGTTTACAGGGCGTAAAAAGCGCCCAGCTGTTCAGCTACAATGACGAGCAGAAGCCTGAACCGCAGTCCTTAGGCTATTATGCGGCAATGGACATCACTGATATAAACAACGACTCGATGAACGAACTGCTCATGATAAACTGTACTCCTGACGGGAACACGGCTCAGCTGAAATGGCTCAACGAAAACAATAAACTTGTTTCCAGTCCAGTACTTGAACTCGCCGGCAACGTAACCGACGTACTTCAGATGATCTACGGAAAACTAAACGAAAACACCACCGCGATCTATCTCGACTCATACATAAACACCAACACCATTATAACCGAGATACTTCGTCCGGAAGTAAAGGACGACACGATCTCACTTATCCGTGTTACGGCTGACAACGCCGACTCCTCGCCTGTGAACGGCACGGTCCGCAATTCGTCGCTTCTCTCAAGGGATATCGACGGTGACGGAGTGGTTGAGATACCGGTAAATTCAGTTTTCAAGGGATACGAGGACAAACCGGACACCGAACAGATAAGCATGACAAACTGGTACGTTCTTGAAAACAACATGTTCATCAGAAAATATTCCGGTTACTACAGCATAACAGACGGATATGCTTTTATGATCCCCGAAAAATGGGAAAACAAAGTTACCGTCCGTACAGCAAATGACGATATAATTTTCTGCAAATACGATGAAAAAGCTGAAAACCAGACTCAGCTGATGCGTATCTGCGTAACAAGTTCCGAAGAAGCGGAACGCATAATAAACGAAAAGGAATACGCCGACTATGTAAAGATCAGCTCAAACGGAGACACGGTTTATCTGGTTTGTGTGCCGGTATACAGCGGTCCTCTTGCACTTTCGGCAAGTGAAATACAGTTTAATTTCAAAATAATCAATTAAAGAAGGAGCAGAATATGAAAAAGATACTTGTATGCGAAGATGAAGACGTTATCCGTGATTTTGTCGTCATCAATCTTAAACGTGCCGGATACGACGTAACTGACGTAAACTGCGGAGAAGAAGCGCTTCGTGTATTCGACAGCGAACACGGAAACTTTGACGTAGCTCTGCTGGACATTATGATGCCTGGTATAGACGGCTTCACAGTCTGCAAAAAGCTCAGGGAAAAAAGCTCGACCCTCGGCATAATCATGCTTTCAGCGAAAACCCAGGAAATGGACAAGGTAAGCGGTCTCATGATCGGTGCCGACGACTACATGACAAAGCCGTTCTCTCCTTCCGAGCTCACAGCCCGCGTTGACGCCATCTACCGCCGCGTACTCATGAGCTATTCCAAGTCAGATGAACCGCCGGTGATCGAATCCGGCCCGTTCCAGCTCAATCTCAAGAGCCGCACAGTATCAAAGAACGGAAAGCTCATCGATCTCACACAGGTTGAGTACCAGATACTCGAATATTTCATGAACAACAAGAATACTGCTCTCGACAGAACCAGTATACTCAATCACATCTGGGGCGAATCCTACGTCGGCGATGAAAAGATCGTCGATGTAAACATAAGACGAATCAGAATGAAGATCGAAGACGAACCATCCAGTCCGCAGTATATCATAACAATGTGGGGATACGGCTATAAATGGACCGAAAAATAAGTTTTAAACCTCTTTTGCAACCGCAGAAAAAGCCAGAAAAAAAGCGGTTCGCAAAGAATTCCATAGTTTACAGATGGGTGTTCAACAACCTTGCAGTACTGATACTTGTCCTCTTTGTAATTGCAACCATAATGATCTATGCGATACAGAACTATTACTATAATGCATCCCGGGAGTATCTTTCCAATAAAGTTCAGACAATGACCGGTGTACTCAACAGGTATTCAACCGATACATCCAGGAACTTCTCAGCAGAAGTCCGCAACATGGTCGAGACCTTTACCGACAAGGACAAGATCGAGCTGATGGCGATCAACTCAAAGGGAAAAGTAGTACTCACATCATCGGGTTTTTCACCGGACGACTCCATCTCCATGAACGACTACGATGAAGCGATCGCATCCGGAAGTACAGGTTACTGGTTCGGCAGATCCGAGAACAACGAAAAAATAATGGCTGTTTCCTGCCCTCTCTCCGCCAATAACGCCAATTACTCTGCCCTGCGCATGGTAGTATCAATATCAGAGGTCGACAGCAGGATAACATCTTTTACACTTCTTATAATCGCTTTCTGTATACTGAGTATTCTCCCCCTTGTTTTCTCGGGTGTATACTTTGTAGGTTCCATTGTGCGTCCCGTGCAGAAAATAAGCGGTGCAACCAAGAAATTTGCAATGGGCAACTTTACAGAACGCATACCGATCGAAACCAATGACGAGCTCGGACAGCTCTGCATATCTATCAACGACATGGCAGATGAGTTGTCAACCGCAGAGGCAATGAAAAACGAATTCATTTCATCGGTTTCTCACGAGCTCCGTACGCCGCTCACAGCGATCAAGGGGTGGGCAGAGACCATCAACGCAGGAAATGACGAGGAAACGACCAGAAAGGGCATCAGAGTCATTGTCAGCGAAACCGAGCGTCTTTCCCAGATGGTCGAGGAACTTCTCGATTTCTCGCGTATCCAGAACGGAAAATTCACTCTCCAGATCTC
>JAGDDO010000399.1 GCA_017848205.1 Oscillospiraceae bacterium
ACTACAGCCGGCATACCGCCTATGATGTAATAATTAAGCAGGTGTTTACGAAGTGATTCCGTATAAAGTGTCGGTAACTCATGAAGCTTATCTCTTAATGCAATTCCTTCAAAAAGTTTTTCATCGCCATTTGCTGCAACAAACTCTCTGAAGCTCAGAGGATACATTGTTATTCTTTCGACTTTGCCGACAGGGAAAGACAACCCGCCTCTTTTTAGCGACACTCCCAGAAGAGATCCGGCAGCTATAACATGCAGCTCCTGCATGTTTTCACAAAAATATTTTAAGGATGTGATCGCCTTGGGGGATGCCTGAATTTCGTCTAATATCAGAAGTGTTTTGCCCGGAACTATTTTGCAGCTGGAAATCACCGTACTTAATTCATGGACGATTCTTTTAACATCCATGTCGTATTCAAAAACAGAATTTAAAGCTTCATTTCCTTCAAAATTAAAGTATGCAACATTATCAAACTGTTCTTCACCGAATTTTTTTGCTATATATGTTTTTCCGCATTGTCTGACACCGAGAATCATCAGCGGTTTACGATTATTCTTATTCTTCCATTTGATTAAATCGTTCATTACTGATCTTTCCATATGAAACTCCTTTTCTTAAGCCTGGTCAGCAATATTGTCAAGTTTATTATATCATTATTACGATGCTATTTCAAGAAAAAATCACATTATTCATATGAAAAAGTGGCACACTCGCCAGTTTTTCATATGAATTTATGGCATGGTCACGTATTTACGTGACTTGGTGATATTTAGGGCAGGCATTGTGGTGAGAGTGTTTCGCAGTAAAATGTACGCCTGCGGCGTGCTATAGAAAACGGCCGCCCTGGCGGACGGCCGTATGAATCGGATTTTTATCTTTGAAATAAAAACACTGCCAGAATGCCGAGAAGCAGCAGGGCGGTGGAGAGTATTATGATCAGTGTCCTGTTGTCGGAACTGCTCCGGGGATCATTTCTGTCTGCTCCGATGATTTTGTTGTATGCTTCGTCACGGTCGCTTTCGGATTTAAGTGTTTTTTTTCATCGTTATGAGCGTTTGATTCTTCTTCGCCCAGCATGTGTCCGCATCGTTCACAGAAGAAAAACTGGTTATATGGTGCGCCGCATTTTTCGCAGTATATGATCATATTTATACATCTCCTTTGTAAGAGTGTTTTAAGGATAAGGCTGCTCCAGTAATTTTCGTAATTCGGTTTCAAAGATCCTGTTCTGATCAGCATCACGCTTCGGTATGTGCGGGATACGATGACGTGTCATGCGGCTTTTTTTATTTACCGCACGTATTTCGAGAAGTCCGCCGATGTTTTCTTCGGTATAAAGTCTGCCGTCCTGGTTTAGGACGAAAGCTCCTCTTGCAAGACACATGGCAGCAAGACCGTAGTCCTGGGTAATTACTATATCACCCTTCTTAAGAAGATTTACAATTCTGAAGTCGGCACTGTCCGCACCTTTTTCCACGGTTATCACCTTTGCTTCCGGAATATCGAAAACATGTGAAGTATCGCAGACTATAGTGCATGGTATGTTTTTCTCTTTCGCTATGCTGACGGTCAGTCTGGTCACCGGACATCCGTCGGCGTCAATTACTATCTGCCTCATATAATTGAATATTCAAGGTTTTCCCATTTGAGACGGCTGCCGGTGTCGGTTCCGAAAGGAAGAAGTGCCATAGCGATGAGCATGGTGTCATCAGTCTCGATGTCCGTTCTTTTCAGTGTGGCGTAGTCGCCGTCGATTTTGATAACTTCATAATAGTATGGTCCCATGATTTTACCTCCGTAAGTATTTCTGGCTTTTATTGTATCACAGCCACCCTGCACAGTCAATGCCGGAATGTTCCACGTGGAACGTTTTATGTTCAGGGAATCTGACTGCAAAACGAACGCCTGCGGCGTGCTATGGAAAGCAAGATGAATTGAAGACAGAATGAGGTGGATTTTTTATCTGAAATATAGTATAATTTATTTGACACTAAACGAAAAACATGAGGTGATATCATGCTGAAAATATATTTTGGAGAAACGGAAGGGGAAATCTATAATCCACGGCTGTATTTCGCAAATCAATTAAGAAAATAAGCGGGGTTAAGGATGAAGATAAATATAAATATGAAACAAATCGGTTCGCGGAAAAACGCTGTGGCTCCGCAGATTTTTGAACTGCCGGTCAGACCGGACACCGTAGGTGAACTGATCATTATTATTACTGGGATATGTGTTGATGAATACAATAAAAAAGTAAACAGTAATGAAATCGTACCTATGACTGATGATCAGATAGACAGTATGTCAGCCATAGGCAGATTTGTTTTCGGGATAAATTACAGCGGAAAAACACAGGATAAGGGTGCGGCTGTAAAGAACGCACTTCAGTGCTATGAGGACGGACTTTTCAGGATATTTATAAATGATGAAGAAGCCGGGGAAGCAGATGAAAGTATAAACTTAAGCGAGAATGATACTTTGACATTTATCAGACTGACCATGCTTGCAGGAAGGATGTGGTGATATGGATAAGGCAAACAGTAAGGAAAGAGCTGAAAGACAGAAAGAGAAAAAAGATGTTAAGGAAAAGCTGAAAAATCAGAAATACAGAAAATATTATCTGAAACTTGATAAGGAACAAAGCGCCTTTGTGTGGTACTGCGAGTGGAGAAGAGATAATGACGGCGGAAGTATTCTGAAAGCACTGAAGGAAGGCCTTGAAAAAGGTACTTATGCAAAGCCTTCGGAATTTTTTGAGAAGGAGTGTAACTGGCTTTTCGGAGATATTATTTATGAAAGTCAGAAGAGCAGTTTTCTCTATGAAGTTGACAACTGTATCAAATACCAGTATCAGCACGGTATATTCAGACGAAGTTTCCGCGTAAAGGAACATTACAGAAATATCGATAATATTATCAGCATAACTGAAAGATATATAGACTGTCTTGTGGATCGTTCTTTAGAAGAAATACGCAGCGGAAAACTTAATGAAGATGAACAGATTTACTGTAAATATTATTATCCTCTTCCCTCATGTCATCTTGCTTATCTTATAGATTCAGGTAATGAATATGCGATAAACTGGGTGCGTGATATTTTATCGAAAGGCGATTCGTCATCATTTTCACCGTATTTCCTGAGAGCAGTTATGATGACTGAGAATACAGAACTTATTGAACTTGCAGGTAAACTTCTTGTTGCTGCGAGACTGCAGGAAGGCGCAAGACAGGTAATATGTGAAAACTGCGACGGCGGTACATTTACGGCTTTCAGGATAATACTTCGTTATATAAGTGAAAATGACCTTATAAGATTTTCGTCAGTCAAAAGGGCAGTAGGTACATGGTGCGGACTTGTTGCCGGAAATTCAGGTGATCTTGCAAGAATAAGCGGAAAAACCGTGAATTTTATCTGTGAGCTTCTTGACAGCAAAGAGCTCAGAGACGAATACTTAAAAAGTGAAGACAGCATGAAGATCTGGCTTGCTATGTGGGCGTATGGCTGTGAAGATGCGGCCTCAGTTCTTGATAAACTTGATGAAATGGAAAGATCGGGAAGCAGACACCAGCTGCTTACAGCAGTACTGTTTTCGACCATGATGCCTTCAAAGTTTTTCAGAGTGGATCCGGCTAAGCGTTTTGTAAAAGAACACAGCAGTGATGTTGAGATCGCTGCGCTCTGCATTCATACGATTTTTGATGTAATACAGATGTATGTCTATGAAGGTGCAGCTTATGAAATGCTTTATAGGGACAAACCGTATGATCCGGACGAATACATGAGAAATACTTTCGTCAGTAAAGATGAGGCTCTGGAAATTTATACGGCTCTCGCTGATGTCCTGAAAGCTATGCCGGAAAAGGAAATGACTTTTTCAAAGTGTGTTTTCCCGTGGGTAAATGAAAGTATATCCAGATCTGAACTGGCTTCATATATGTCACTCATTGCAGTCTGGGCCGGAGATGAAGCACTGGCGGAATCAACGATCGGATATCTGTCAGAGATCGGAAGCAGCGGCAGTTACAACAATCGTACTTTTTATCATGTTTTGCTTGCAAACAAACTTTCAGGAGAAAAACAGCTTGATGTGCTTGTGGATATGTTCTGTGATTCCAGCAAAGGCACAAGGGAATATGCATACAAACAGCTGAAAAAACATGAACTGAAACCGGAGCACTACAGAAAGATCGAAGCTCAGCTCAGATTAAAGACAGAGGATATCAGAATAAATTCTATCGATATTATAATGCAGCTTAAGGATGATGAACTGAAGACGGTCGCAGAACGTCTGCTTTCTGATAAAACTGAAATGAAGCGTACAGCAGGTATCGATATCCTTCTCAGACTTTCAAAGGATGAGGAGAGAAAAGATGAGTATGAAAAACTTCTTCCTCTTGTTTCACTTGTAAAAAATCCGACTGAAAAGGAAAAGATCATCCTCGGTCAGCTTAAGGGAACGGAAGAAAAATCACAGGAAGAAAAGATTTCGCTTTTCAGTGAAGATGATGTATTTACTCCGGTCATCGACAAAGAATATCTTAATGAATGTAATGAGATATTCAGACGGTACTTCCCGGCTTCAGAAGCTTTCGGATGTCACGGTGAGCTGCCGGATATAAAAGCATTATATGAAAAGCTTGAAATGATCATAGATGAACACAAAAATGATGAGTTTACTGATTACAGAGGCGAGCAGGTACTCCTCGGAAATTCAAGATATATTTATCTTGAAAAATATGATGAGAACGGAAAAAGGGTGATCGCTTTTTCTGAATTATGGGAAGAATTTTACGAAAAAGAAACAGGCAGCAGTCCTGAAATACTGGAAACACTCTGTATGGCAGGTCCGTGGGAGAAGTCGGATTTTCCTTACATAAGGAAATATGTCTTTGGTTTCGTTCCGTTTACTGGTAAAGAAATGCCGCTTGCTCATCCTGATTTGATAAGAAATATACTGAACCATTTAAGCGGCAGGTATGTTTCTGCTGAAGACAGGCGAAAGATAAACTTTGCAGTCAGCTATCTGATAAATGAACATCCACGTGATGAAGATCTGTATGAGTTTTACTATACAATGGGCGATTATTTTTTAAGTACAGTCAGTGATGAGGAAAAGCTGAAATACAGGAAAGTGAACTATGTATCAGATGATTTTGTATTCAGAGTTGTCTATGATTCACCGTTTGACAGTACTTTTTCTCTCGAATATATTCTGGCTGAGAAATTCAGAAGAATAAAAAATGATATTGGTGATACTGAAAAGAGACACATATCAGACGGATATCCGTCTGTGACAGCGTATGTACGTGCATCATTTGAAGGCCTGATAAGCGAAGGATTTATGTACAGGCATTTTCTTGAAGAACTTGATTCGATGAAAGATCTGTTTGTTTTTCTCAGCAGTGTTACCGTTGCATACCGTGAGCGTGAACGAAAGTTAATGGATCATAAACGCTGGTATGCAGGTGGTTATTTACGTCATTATCTGCGTGATCTTACAGGTGAAAATGATGATGATATAAATGAAAAGAATTTACCGGTGGTTGAATATACAGTCTCCGTCTATGAGCGGCTTGTCAGACTGGTGCTTGACAGGGAAGTGAAACGCGGTGACTCTCTGACGGAGTACTCATCCTGTATCCGCGGCATAAACCGTATTTACGGAATCGATTATTATGTTCAGATACTCTGTGCACTTGGCGATGATAAACTTGAACGAAACAGATTCGGCTACGGCGCCGAGCCGACCAGAAGAGAAAGTCTCAGTCATCTTCTCGGAGTATGTGTTCCGGCTCCCGGAGATGACGTTCAGAAGCTGAAGGCAGCTTTAAAGGGGAAGGACATTTCTGAAAAGAGACTTGTTGAGGCGGCACTGTTTTCACCTGAGTGGATCGAAATGACCGGTGAACTTCTTGGATGGAAGGGATTTATAACATCCTGTTTCTATTTCATAGCACTGACAGAAGATTACATTGATGAGCGGCTTGCAGCTGTAGTATCCAGATATACTCCTGTAGATACATATGATATTTCATGCGGTGTTTTTGCACTTGACTGGTTCAGAAGTGCGTATGAGGAGACCGGCGAAAAACATTTCAAAGTCATTTACGATGCTGCGAAGTATATAGCTGAAGGCTCAAGGCATACACGTGCGAGAAAATATGCGGACGCCGCGCTCGGAAAGCTCGATCTTAATAAAGCTGAGGAGATAATACATAAGAAACGTGACAAGGATATGCTTTCAGCCTATATGCTCATGCCTTTGAAAAATGAAGATGATGCGACGGACAGATATCTGCATATACAGCGGTTCTTAAAAGAGAGCAAGGCGTTCGGATCGCAGCGGCGTTCAAGCGAAGCAGAAGCTGCGGGTATCGCAATGAAAAATCTTGCCGTGGCAATGGGGTTTGATGATGTTACAAGACTTGAACTGATAATGGAAAAGTCAGTGTTTGACAGAATAAAGGAACTGACTGAACCGCATGAAGCCGGAGATGTCACAGTCAGACTTGATATTGATGATCTCGGAAAAACGGACATTGAAGTAATCAAAGACGGAAAGAAGCAGAAATCAATACCTTCAAAACTTAAAAAGGACGAGTATATACTGAAACTCAAAGAGACGAAAAAGCAGCTTACGGAACAGTACAGCCGTACAAAGTCAATGTTTGAGAAAAGCATGGAAGACAGAACAGCTTTCAGTGCCGGAGAACTCATGCTGCTTCTTGATAATCCGGTCACTTTTCCGGTTGCCGGAAGGCTTGTGTACTGTTTCGGTGAAAAAACAGGATTTCTTACGAAAGACGGGTTAAAGGATATAAGCGGAAATGTTACGGTACTGGATCCTAAGGATGAACTTATTATCGCTCATCCGTATGATCTTTACAAAGCAGGAACATGGCGTGACTATCAGCAGTATGTATTTGAAAACGGGATAGTGCAGCCTTTCAAACAGATATTCAGAGAACTCTATACAAAGACAGATGAAGAACGTGGAAAATACAAAACCATCCGTTATGCCGGAAATCAGATACAGCCAAAGCAGACTATAGCCTGTCTGAAATCAAGACGCTGGACTATAGACAGGGAAGACGGTTTGCAGAGAGTGTTCCATAAAGAAAATATCATTGCAAAGATATACGCGATGGCAGACTGGTTCTCGCCTGCGGACATTGAATATCCGACACTTGAATGGGTATGTTTTTACGACAGACTGACATACAAATCTCTGAAGATCGATGAGATACCGGACGTGATATTTTCCGAGGTAATGCGCGATGTGGATCTTGTTGTAAGTGTTGCTCATGCTGGAAATGTTGATCCGGAAAGCAGTCATTCCACTGTTGAGATGCGAAGAGCTATCTGTGAGTTTACTGCTAAAATGTTTAAACTCGATAATGTGCGTTTTGAAAAGAGTCATGCATTTATTGAGGGAAAGCTTGCTGATTATGCGATCCATCTCGGAAGCGGTGTGGTACACATTCAGGGTGGCGTGATGATAAACATTCTTCCGGTACACTCACAGCACAGAGGAAGACTGTTCCTTCCTTTCGTTGATGACGACCCGAAAACCTCGCAGATCGTTACGGAGATTCTTCTGTTTGCAGATGATAAGAAGATAAAGGATCCGTATATCATTTCTCAGATAAAGTAATGAGGTATATGAGCCGTTATGTAATATATTGAAGACACTTTGCAGTAAAATGAACGCCCTTATTCGTAATTGATACGGATAAGGGTGTTCTTTTTGGAACATTTATAGATGGTGTTTGAAATATATAATGAACGCAAAAAAGATTTTTTCGTTCACTATAATTGACTAATTTTGACGGCTGTGTTATGGTATAAGACAGGTCCGGAAATCAGATTAAAAAAATCTTTAAAAACTTTGTAACGAATCTGTATTACGTGCGTCTTATGTATGAGGAGGTGAGATGGTGAATAAGGTTGAAGAGCTCTATAACACCTATTTTCACGATGTTTATCTGTATCTGATCAGTATTGTTCGAAACGAAAGTATTGCTGAAGAACTTACCCAGGAAACTTTTTTCAAAGCAATGAAGTCACTTGAAAGTTTCCGCGGGGACTGCAGTGTACGATCATGGCTGTGTCAGATAGCAAAAAATCTGTATATATCACAGTGCCGTAAAAACAGTAAGATATCAGATAACGCTGAACTTGAAATAATACCGGAAAGCGATGATCCGCTTGAAGAACGTATTGCCGATAAGGAAATGGCAGTGAAAATACACAGAATATTGCACACAACAAAGGAACCATACAAGGAAGTATTCAGTCTGAGAATATTCGGTGAACTGTCATTTGGCCAGATAGCAGATATATTCGGAAAAACAGAAAGCTGGGCGCGCGTAACATTTTACCGTGCCAAGGTAATGATTACAGAACAATTGGAGGAATTATCATGAGCAAAAAGAGTTGTGAATTAATAAAGGATCTGCTTCCGCTTTATGCAGATGATGTGTGTTCGGAAGAAAGCAGAAAGATCGTTACAGAGCATCTTGCAGGCTGTGAGGAATGCCGTGCAGAGTTTGGCAAAATGAAGTCGGAATTAAATATAAAAGAAAGAGCTGAAAATGATATAAGTTCATTTAAAAAAGTTAAAAGAAGACTGCTTATCGGGAAGATAATTGCAGCACTGATCGGAGCGTTCATTATTTTTAATGTCTGCGGAGCAGCGATGATAAACTGGGTAAACAGTTTTGTTCCGATGGATTATGAAAAGCATGATTTAGGAAATCATGTAACCGTTGAAGAGGATGAAGACGGAAAGGTATGGCTTGTAAAAACAGGCGGTGCTGCTACCGGCGGTACAGTTAATTATTTCGTTCGTCCGTCAGGTTCTGATGCCAGGGTAAAAGGACCTTATCTTTCAAAACCAGATGAGGGTATGTCTCCTCTTATAGAAGGGGCAAAAGATGCTGATAAAGTTGATCTGGTAATGAATATCATTGAACCGAAATCCCAGCACTTTTTTGACAGTTATAATATGATATTTTACAGAAGCAGCAGTGTTTTAACACTGACAACTGAGAGAACACTTATTGCAGATCTGAATACGCCAAACGAGAAAGGTACGTACAGTAAACTTAATGCAGTTTACTACTACGACATAGAGAACGACGAGGAGCATCTGCTCTGGGAAAAAAAATAAAATGAATCAGATACATCGCAATGTTCCACGTGGAACATTTTACGATACCGGAGTGATGATGCTCCGGTATTTTTTTATCCGGAAACGTACATCCGGTTATTCAACAGATAATACCCAATTCATCGTTTTATTAAGAAATCTTTAAGGATTATCACTGCAGGAATTTAAGAATTGATATTTATAATATAGAAAACACAAAAAGAAACCTGTATGTGTACGGAGAGACAAAACGATGAACAGAACGATGAAAATACCCGTTATGAAAAGGGTAGCCGAACGGCTCGGGGATATAAAAGACGAGATAAAGGAACAGTATGAAGAACTCCATGAGGAGCAGGCAGAAGAACGCAGAATAAGATGCAGGCGGAGAATACGCGAGTTTTACGGCGGAGATGTTCCGGCGACCAGAAAAGAGCGTGAGCTGTACATAGCGATATATGTTACAAGGAAAGTTTTCCGCGGACTCGGAACTCTTGTGTTCACGCTTGTAATGATGCTGATACTTACAGGTACAATAGTCGGAACAGTGACTGCCGTCTATCTGCTTGACGTGATGGAGAAAACGGAAACGATCATACTCAGTTCGTTTAAACGTGCCTCGGCATCCTATGTTTATGAAATGAATCAGGAAACCGGCGAATATGAGATGATCTACAAGCTTTCGCCGGATAATCGTATGGTAAAGATACCGTGTGATTTTAAATCGATCCCCGATAATGTTAAATTCGCTTTTATATGTACTGAAGATAAGCGCTTCTACGCCCATGAGGGTGTTGACTACAAGCGTACTGCAGGTGCCGTCCTGAATACCGGCCTGCGTGCACTCGGTATAAAGCAGGATAAATTCGGTGGTACGACTATCACCCAGCAGCTTATAAAGAATGTTACGGGAGATAATAAAGACAGTCCGGAAAGAAAGATGCGTGAGATATTCCGCGCTGTGAAGGTGGAGCGGAAATATACGAAGGACGATATTCTTGAGGCTTATCTCAACGAGATCTATTTCAGCACAGTGGACGGATATCAGCTGTATGGTATAGAAGCAGCATCAGTCGGATATTTCGGCAAATCGGCGAGTGAACTTTCGACAGCGGAAGCTGCAGTTCTTGCAGCGATACCTAAGTCACCGGATGATTACAATCCTGCAGATCATTTTGAAGCAAACAGAGAACGAAAGGAGACATGCCTGTATCTGATGTTTGAACTCGGTGTCATTTCTGCTGACCAGTATGAAGAAGCCATGCATGAGGAGATACTGCTTACGTCCATGCCGGAATTCAGGAAAAAGAACAGGGACTATAAAAAGCTTTCGGAATGTGAAGATGATTTTGAAAATCCAGCAGTTCTGTCCTGGCCGCTGGAAACTGCACTTGATGAATTTGAGGATTATCTGAGGAAAGAATATCATCTGGACACAAGGGAGGAAGCGAGAGAAATTTTCAGAAACGGCGGGTATAAACTATACCTTTCAACTGACAGGAAGCTTCAGGCATATCTTGATGAAAAATATGAGGACTGGACTCATTTCCCGAAGGAAACGGACAGCAACGGCGAAAATGTACAGTCAGCTATAGTGGTAATGGACTATGAGGGACACATTCTCGGACTGGAAGGAAAGATAGGAAAGAAAAATCCTGAAACCAACCGTGGATTCAACGTTGCATATACAGGCGGACGACAGCCGGGTTCGACGATAAAACCGGTTACAACTTACGGATATGCGATCGAAAACGGACTTATGACATACTCATCGTTTTTCTATGACAGGTATCTGCCGGCCGGAGCAATACCGGGAAATGATGAATGGCCGAGAAACTATGACGGAGCGCCTTCAGGCGGTTGCTATCCGGTTTATCACTTTCTTAAGAAATCGATAAACACTCTTCCGGCACAGATAGCCTATAACGGAGGAAACAGCCGTGTTCGTGATATATTCGAGTTTGCAACCGAAAAGCTGCATCTGGATCTTGATCCGGAGAGTGATATGAACTATGCACCGCTGTGTGTTGGTGCGACGGAAAGCGGCCCGTCGGTCATAAACCTTGCAAACGCATACATGCCATATGGAAACAGGGGAAGATACTGCAAGGCGAGTATGATAAGCAAATGTGTTGACGGACTGACAGGTGAAGTCATAATAGACAACGAGAACCGTGAGTATGAGCAGGCTGTCAGTGAGGAAACGGCATATATAATGAATAAAATGATGGAAAATGTAATGGAGCCGGACGGTACCGGTAATGCGGCAAAACTTGCGAATACACCTCTTGTGGGAAAAACGGGAACATCGGAGAACTGGCGCGATATTTCATTTGTAGGACTTACACCGGATTATATATCCGCAGTCTGGATAGGATACGACACCGGTAAAAACGAGTCGGCTATCAGAGATGCGAATTCAGCTGGTATCTGGAAGAATGTGTTCGGGAATTATGCTGACGAACATTCGTCGGGAAAAGATTTTCCGGTGTGTGAAACTGTAATACACGGAAACTACTGTGCCGTTACCGGAATGAGAGCAGGAAACGGTTGCCCGGTTGGTGGTACAGGGTATTTCAAACACGATGATCAGTTCTGTACGGTGCATTAAGGAAGGGTACAAACTAAAAGAAATAAAGTGATATGAATAAGAGAACACCCTTACCCGTGCAGATGCGGATAAGGGTGTTCTTTTTGAAAATGTACGCCTTCGGCGTGCTATGGAAAACGTTCGCCCTGAACGGACGAACGTTGAAATTAGCTTTTTTGAAGTTTGTTTATTACTGATTAGAGTTTAATATAGGGTGGATTTTACGCCTGAAATATAGTATAATTGATTTAAACACAAACGAAAAACACGGTTCGAACTACACTATAAGTGAAGTTGATCGTGCGGATAAAAATTATATGCTGGTTGTAATAGCTGATAATACAATGCTTGACATATCAGGACCGAGACAGGGTAAGGAAGATGTTAAAAAACTTGCAAAAGAGCTTGGATACTATAAAGAGTAAAAATAACATTTCGCTTATCTGTCGTGGTTTGAGTCAGACAAAAAAGGATAAACCGTGCTTCAGCACGGTTTCATTAATAGCAATTCAGAATTCGGAGAATTCTGAATTACCTTTTTTAAAGAGTGAGCCGCAACGCGGCTTAAAAAACGAGGAATGTTCTACGTGGAACATTCCTCAAATTTTATAAAAAGAAATTTTAGAATAAATGCAACCAATCTGTACTGTTTAGGTAGTAGTATAGTAGAAGCTTCTGAATACAGATGAAAGGAGGAACATCGTGGAAGATCAGCAGATCATAGAAATGTATTTACAGCAAAACGAGAATGCAGTTGTTCAGACTGCGCAGAAATATACGAAATACTGCCGTTCAATAGCAATACATATTCTGCACAGTCCGGAAGATGCTGATGAAGCACTCAATGATACATGGCTTGCGGCCTGGAACAGTATTCCACCGCATATTCCTGAATGCCTTAGAACTTTTCTTGGCAGACTGACTCGAAACATCAGCTTAAAACATATTCGTTCAGAAAGTACATTGAAACGTGGAAGTGCTGAAGCCAAAGTCATATTTGAAGAAGTCGAAGACTGGCTTCGGTCGGAACAGGATATTGAACAACAGGTATCTGAGCAGGCGCTTGCTGAAGAGATTGATCGTTTTCTGGACGGTATAACTGGTATAGAACGAAATGTGTTTGTACGGCGTTACTGGTATATGCAGTCAATTGCTGAAATTGCTGAATATCACGGCTTTTCTGAAAGCAAAGTTAAATCCATGTTGTTCCGGATACGAAAAAAACTATACGCTAAACTGAAAAAGGAGAATTACCTATGAAAGCAGATACATTTATGAATGCGGTCGGCCTTATCAGTGATCGTCATCTTGATATTGAAATGCCGAAGAAAGTGATCGTACACCGAAAATGGAGAAAGAGAATCGCTGCAATCGCAGCATCAGCGGCACTGATTTTCGGTCCTCTCCCGACATTAACTGCCTTTGGCGTTGAGCCTGCATACGATATTCTCTATCATGTTGCACCGTCAGTTGCTCAGACGTTCAAACCGGTACAGAAAACCTGTGAGGATAACGGAATTGAAATGACTGTTATCTCCGCTGAACGCAGTGGAAATGAAGCAAGCGTGTATCTTGCCATGCACGATACAACGGGTTCCTGCCTTGATGGTGAATGGGATCTTTATGACAGTTACAGGGTCAATGTTCCTCGTGATATGACGGGCCACTGCAGTTTCTCGGAATATGATGCTGATTCGCATACGGCGTATTTTGTGGTGCATCTGGAAACGATGGATGGCAGCGCTATGCCCAAGGGAAAGGTCACTTTTTCTGTTCATGAAATGCTGACGGGTAAAACCCGGTTTTCCGGTATCTTAGAAGATATTGATATGATCAGTATCCCTTATGAGCCGCAGACTACAACAAGAGAGGAAATCAGTGGAGGATACGGTTATGATAAATTACCTGAACCGCAGGGGTATCGTTTTTTACTTTCTTCTGACAAGTCAATATTTATCCCTGTAAATGGTGTATCTATTGAAAATATCGGTTACATTGATGATGCACTGCACATTTTGACGAGATATGATGATGTTCATCACACAGACAATCATGGACACATTAACCTCATTGATAAAAACTGCAGCGTAATTGGCGAAAAAACGGAGATAGGATATTCTTATTGGGATACAGAACATAAAAACAGCTATACTGAGCAGATCATACCTGTACCTTATGAACAGCTTAAGGACTGTGTTCTTCAGGGAGAGTTTGTTACTGCTCAGGGGTATATTTCCGGAGACTGGCAGATTACTTTTCCGCTGGAATGATCTAACCGTGTTTCAGCACGGTTTCATTAATAGCAATTCAGAATTCGGAGAATTCTGAATTACCATTTTTAAAGAGTGAGCCGTACGCGGCTTAAAAACCGACGAATGTTCCACGTGGAACATTCCTCAGATTTTTTTACCCTGGTATCATGAAGCCTGTCATCATTTTTATCGGTTTCGTTCATTAAATTAAGAAAAACTTAAGGATTATCACCGAGGGAATTTAAGAATCGTATTTTATAATATAGTTACAGAGAAAAAAGCGCGCATGAAAACGCTGATTTATGAATAAATCAGCAGGGGGTACGGGGCGAAGCCCCGTTTTCTCCCCTCCGGCAGCTTCGGCGAAGCCGGAGCTGCTGATAACAGTGTTCCTTAAAGAAAGAGCAACAAAGGGGATGAAATGATGAAAACGGAGTTTGAATTTATCTGGTGTTTGTGTTACAATAAACTGGAAAGGTCCGAAAGATTACTGGAATAGCAAAGGAGAAATTCATGGACGCATTAGAAGGATCAACAATACTTGTGGTCGACGATGACCACGACATAGTGAACGCAATATCCAGATTACTGGAGATGGAAGGATTTAAGACGGTAAAGGCTTACGACGGATTTGAAGCTCTTGACTGTCTTATGCAGAACGAGATACAGCTTATACTAATAGATATAATGATGCCGAAACTCGACGGACTGTCAGCTATGATGAGGATAAGAGAAAAAAAGAACATACCTATCATAGTCCTTTCGGCAAAATCAGAAGACAGCGACAAGATACTGGGACTTTCCATGGGGGCCGATGATTATATAACAAAGCCTTACAACCCGATGGAACTCACCGCGAGAGTACGTTCGAATCTCAGAAGATACCTGATGCTCGGTTCGGCAGGAACAGCACAGCCGCAGGATGACAACGTACTGAAAAACGGCGGACTTTCACTCGACAGAAGCGCCAGACAGTTTTACGCTGACGGGGAGCCAGTAAAGCTGACGGCTACGGAGTATAAGATAGCTGAACTTCTGATGGAGAATGCGGGACGGGTATTTTCAGCGGAAGAAATATACTCGAAAGTGTGGAACGAAGAATCGTACTCAGTTGAAAACACTGTTATGGTGCACATAAGGCATATACGGGAAAAGATAGAAATAGATCCGGGCAACCCGAGATATCTTAAGGTGGTCTGGGGAATAGGTTATAAAATAGAAAAAATTCCTGGAGGGTAGGAAATGAACTTCCTTAAAAAGAAGATAACAAGGGAAATAGCGATCGTCATCGCAATGATACTGGCATTTCTGTCGGCATATAATGCAGTTGACGGCATGTTCACCTATATGAAATATGAAAATGTGGAGGAAGACTTAGGCTACGGATACAGCAGTTCTGATCGTTACGCAGACACTATGGATCTTTCCGGCAAGCTGTGGCTCATACTTCATATGTACGAGGCGAATATTGACGCAAACGGAGAAATAAAGGGAAATGAGTATTTCAAATCATCACTTCTGTCAGAGATGTACAATGCCGGAATAGTAGATAAAAACGGAAAGCTCATTGCACCTGAATCGGAAAATTACAGATATTCGATGAAGGTCAGCGGAAAGACTATCGTGAACAACGGTGGTCAGAACGCAGATGTAAACAGCAAATATGTGTATGAGATGACGCTGGAACGCGGAAGCGAAAACCATTCGTACAACGAATATGCCTCATCACTTGTTCCCGGCCTCAGTTTTATGGACTGCCGGGGTTACACCAATACAAAGGGCATGTACTACTATTACAGCAACGGCAGAGGCTACGCTGTTTATGATTACGATACATCAGGTCTTAAGTACTACTATGATGATCTTGGTGCGAGAATTTACATCAACCGTGACGGAACAGTTCCTATACCGCTTATGTATAACGACAGCGATTATCCGAGTTTTGATAACGAAGCTCCGATCGATGTGCAGAATACGGAACTCAAAAATGCAAGCATTGCAAGCGTTAAGATCTATCCGGTCCAGAAGCTGGTGGATGCATATGAGAAATATCTGGTAGAGTCAGAGAAATGTGAAGCTGAATATTTCAGAAAACTGATGACATCCTTTGCGATCCTTGCACTGTCGGGTATGATCGGCATTTATATAATCGCATCAGGCGGATATGACGAGAAGACCGGAAAGTTTGTGATGAGAACAAGGGATAATATTTACGGTGAACTGTTTTTAGTCTCAGGACTTATCATCCCGTTTGCAGCTGTGATCATGGGCCCGGGACTTGCCTACGATTATGTACACAGCTTTCACCACTACGGTCTGAACAATATTTTAGTAAAGAGCATCGCAAGTGTCGGACTTACGGCTCTTTATATGGTGACTGTCGCTTCAGTGGATACGGTTGTCAACAGGTTTAAATGCCGTAAAGTCATTGATACATTCCTTGTGACAAGCACGATGAAAAAGATGGTGCTTGGCGGAAGAAGTCAGATCGGATATTTTCTTCACGACAGAAACGATGCACTTAC
>JAGDDO010000400.1 GCA_017848205.1 Oscillospiraceae bacterium
CTGACGCGGCCAGTAGTAAAGCATCTTTTCCGTCTTGTCGAAATAGAATTCACCCGGTTCATCCATGAATTCAAATGCGTTGTAGAGTGTATGAGAACCTCCGCATGAGAATCCTGCTCCCCAGCCCGGTGTCTGTGCTATCGCACCGTACGGCTGCTGAAGGTACATTACCAGATTTCCGTTTTCATTTTTGATATCTCTGGTACAGACAATGTTTTCATTCCATGTTGTACCGTTTATGATCTCAAGCTCGTCCTTAGTTCGTTTTATCTCCGGCAGGTCATTAGGGTTGTATGAAATACCGTCACTCTTTTTGCCGGAATCCCATGCCCAGTCAGCCTGGCCCTTGTTTACGTTGTAGTCACCGAAGCCGCCCTTTGCATTTACACGCTTGCTGTTCATGTTTGCACGCCTGTCATTTACGAACAGGTTTCTTAATTTGTAGTCTCTGTCAAGAGGCGCCTTGTAAATGCCGTCCTTGTACTGAGTCCAGCCCGTTACGTGTGTTGCACCATTGAATTCAGGAACTTCATCTTTGTAGGCCATGTAATAGACCGTATGACCGTTTGTACCTGAATCTCGCGTGTCGAACTCAGTTGTTTTGGTAACACGGTATGTACCGCCTCTGAGGTAAACACAGATATCGCCGCTCATGTTCCCGTTGATCTCTCTTACAGCATCTCTCGCCCTTTCAAGAGTACGGAAAGGCGAATCAATAGTACCGCTTCCGTTGTCATCACCGTCCGGTGAAACATAGAATTCCGCTGCATAGTCTGCGGCTCTTACAGTGTCTGCCCTATAGAAAACATCTCCTGAAGGAAGTACAACTGAAGTCATGCCAAGACAACAGCCCATTAAAATGGCAATACCTTTTCCTGCTTTAGGGCGCACTACGCCCTTCTTAAAAACTTTACGCATACCTTATCTCTCCTAAAAAATCCTAACCCTTTACCGGGATGCGCGACCATTTTCACACACCGGTAATCAATCCTGAAATCGTGCCGCCTGATGCAGCACGTACACTTACTTTATTTATATTACTATTATTTACTACAAAAGTCAATAGATTTTGTATACAACTTATGTGCATAGTGCATAGTGGTTCAAATTTACAGCAAGATATTGTTATGAATCATAATAAAGTGCCATTCGTATTTTCAGAGAAGCAATACAAATTAACCGCCGTGTACCATATGGTAAACACGGCGGTTATGGTTTTTATCAGGCGTCCGTCATCAAACAGATCCGGTCACTTGTTTTCCTTCGGAATAGCAGTCTTTTCTATTCTCTTGTACAGATAAGTATCTGTCTTTCTTGAAAACTTCAGACTGTTCCTTTTGATGTACTCAGCGGCTGCGTGCTGCATGTGTACTGAAGTAAGTGCGCTTTTCTGTACAAATGCTATTATTACTCCTATTAAAATTCCTATAAGTATTGCTATTACGTAATTCATACTAAGCCCCTCCTTATGATCCCATGAAATAAGCTATAATGCAGGCAATGACTGCACATACTGTCGAATACAGTGCCATCGCTTTAAGGAATGCTGCCTTGTCGAGCGGCAGGTTTCCGACGAATTTTCCTGTCTGACCGTTCATTGCAAACAGGAACTTCTGGTCATTCCACGTTGTGTTCAGGATCCATACCGGATAGAGAACATACTGTGCCTTGCCGTTATGGAGCTGAATAGCATTGCCTTTTTCCATTACCTGTGAATATCCTACAACTGAATCCCTGAAGGTGTCGATAACGCTCTGCTCTATGCGGTGGTTTGCACGGTCTATGCTCTGTTCGGCAGTAACGTCGTATCTGTCTGCAAGGTATCCTGAAAGATATGCCTTTTCAAAGGTCACTGCGTCCTTGTAGTCGAAAGGCTCAATCGATTCCATAAGATCGTCAGGCATTCTTGAAGATCCGTCCACAGGAACGTGTTCAAATGCAAGTGAACCTGTACGTCTTACATTGTAGTAGCTCTTTTCAACGTAAAGGTAGTTGCTGTCTGACCATCTGCGTTCCTTGACGCCTTCATAGCGGATATCACCGTCTGCATCTGCATCGAAGAGCCAGAAAGGTACGTAAACGCCCTTTATCTCATCAATGTGATTCTGGTCTGTAAATGCCTTAGGAAGGAACTTCTTTCCCTTCAGGTGCTCCATAAGTTTTTCCTTGGCCTTGTTCTTGTCAAGCTTGAACGGGATAACAAGGTCCGGTCTTAAGTCGCCGTCAAATGTTCCTGTAATTACAACAGGGTTTCCGCAGTACGGACAGCTTGATGCACCTGTCAGTTCATCGGCAACTATCTCGCCTCCGCAGGACTTGCAGGAGTAAACTTTCATGCCCTCTGTTTCGCCGGGCTGCCAGTCTGAACCTGCAGATGTATCCCAGCTCATGTCATTTGATGAAAGCTGGTCAGCCTGCATTTCCTGTACTGCCTCGATCGAAAATTCACTGTCACAGAACGGACACTTCATGTTCTGTGATGCGCTGTCGAATTCTATCTGTCCTCCGCAGCACGGGCATTTGTAATCAATCATTCCACTCATATTTCTTTCCCCCAAAATTTAATAAATATAATACCGTACGTATCCTTTAAAAACCGGAACCGTACCTTATCTCTTTCTTCATCAGAATTTGTGACTGCCTCCGCCGAAGCCTCCTCCGTCATCACCGAAGAATCCGCCTCCGCTGTCGTAACTGCTGTCGCTGTCATCATAACTGCTTCTGCTGTCGTGGTTTCCTCCTCCGCGGTGGCCGCCGCCGCTTCGCCGGCTTTCTGATTCATGCATTGTACGCTTTTTGCTTTTATTGACTATATTCAGATTCTTAATTCCCATACGGTAGTTTGTATTTTCAAGAAGATCATCAGCACGGACAGCTGAAACTGAAGAATGTGACCTTGCGTTTTCATAAACGATTATTCCGGCAAAGATAAGTGCCAGAAGAATACTGCTTATATATTTCATAGGCTGTGCTATGCCGCGTCCGTCAAGAAGATCGTTCTCCTGCCTGTACGCTTCATATGCGCATTCGTCGTAATGAGCTCCGGTTGCGTATCTGTATATATTATCTGTAATAATATATCCCCTTGACTGGGTAACGGTTTTTAATATTTTTCCGGAACTGTAAACGCCTATCTCACGGTTTTCCATGTCAACGATAAATACCGTCGAGCTTTCCTTGCCGAAAAGATCGCGCATTGTGTTTTTCGCACATTTTCTTGCGGAAGAATAAGGATTTATACTTACCGATAAGAAAGCCACATTTCCACAGGATGTTATCTTCTTCATTTCTTCGGTCATCTTTCCGTAGTATTCGTCTGTGGCCGTAAGAAGTTTCGCCTTATCATCTATGACTGCTTCAAATCCGGTCACTTCATTGGTGTAGATGATCTCGGCTGCGTCAGCATGACTGACCGGCAAAATGAATATACACAGAAAAAAGAACAAAATAAAGCAGACAGGCTTCAAATGTGAAAGGCTTTTAACGCGCACTGTCATCACCGCCTTTATGAACGCTGAACTGAGGCAGCGGTCTTGTTGCTTTTCTGTTGTAGTTCTTTATTATAAATAAAAATGATATCATTTCAGTAAACAGTACAGCCGAACCTGCAAGATAATACCATGCGTCCAGAGCCGGTGCAAAAAGAAGAACAAGTCCTCCGGCCGCTCCGGCAAGGAAATTTACAATCGGACATATTACGTAGGCAGGTGTTCTGTCCTTTCTGATATCAGCAAACTCAAAGATACATAACACTAAAAACACAAGATGTGCTGTGTTGAAAAGTATGCTTATGATACTGAAGAACTTTGCATTTACCATGTGACAAAATCCGTGTCGATCAGCACTGCGATCCTGAAAATGACATATACACTTATGACCGCAATAAAAACGATAATGGCCGCTCCGTCAGAAAACGACCTTCGCCGTTTTACGCTGCTTCCATCCTTTTCACGTTCGCTTATCGACGAAATATCATCGAAGAAGCAGCAGGTAACGATGAAAGACGTGATGACTGAAAGAAGCGTAACACTTACCGGAAGTATGGTGCAGAGCATCAGAATAAGGAAGATGACTGCAGCCGCTATGAAAAAGCGCTTTGCAAAAACGCCGAAATCCACCGGCATGTCTGAAACTATCCTGCCCGTCTGTCCGTTTACAGCTGCATAGGCTACACGGTTGTTTTTCCGGTATGACAGAAACCACACCGGCATCATGGCAAGTTTCGTCTTCTTTATGTACGGTTCAAGTGATTTGTCTTTAAAAGTAAACCCGTATTTTTTAAGTCTTGAATGTTCCGAGAGATAGGATGCCGTCTTGTCTGCAGCGATATTTTCGGCATACTCTTTGTAAGTATCAGCTTCCACATCCGCAGGTTCGGCATAGAACCCCGGAAAATATCCTTCGGAAAACTCCTTTAAATCAGGCGAGCGTCTTTCCGCTTTCTTACTCTTTACCGCTTCAAAAGGCTCGACCTTTTCGCTTAAGTCGTCCTGCAGTACTGACGAGGCGTCATGCATTATGTGGCTGAAAACTGCATCATACTGACCGTTTACCTCATCCTTAAAGGTATCACTGTAATTCCGGTGATGTTCCGTTCGTGTACCCTCTCTTTTAAACTCGTTTTCAATACGAACATCATAGACCCAGTACGGAACGTAAATACCTCTGAAACCGTCGATAAATTCAGGATCACGAAGTTCCTTCGGTGCGTACGGGTTCTTCTCCACCGCTTCGGCATATATCTCCCTGCACTCATCCTTTGTAACACCAAACGGGATTATGAGCTCCGGCCTTTTATGCCGTACCTGTTTCGGCTCAAAAACCACAGGCGTTCCGCAGAATGCACAGTTTCCCGAAAGATCGTGATCGCTGCAGCAGAGCTCTCCTCCGCACTGCGGACAGATAAATGCTGTAGTTTCATAGGTATCATCATTTCCCGTCTGATCATTTCCCTGCTTTACAAACAGATCGTTTTCATACGGACTGTACAGACTTCCGCAGGAAGTACATTTAAGCTTCTGCTCCTCAATGTCAAACTTAACTGCGCCGCCGCAGCTTTTACAGCTTGCCATTTTCCCATACCCCCATTTCTTTTTTCATCAGAATTTGTGGCCGCCGCCTCCGCCTGATCTTCCTCCGCTGCTGCGGGATGATGAAGAAGAATGTGAAGACGATGAATGGGAAGAAGATGAATGCGAAGAAGAACGATAAGACGAACGGGACGATGAACGCGAAGATGAACGTGAAGATGAATACGATGAATCGGATGATGAGTATGACAATGCAGAAGACGTGTTCTCCACTTTGGTTTTGCTTATATGATAAACATCGAAATCTTTGATCCCAAGCTCATAGTCTGTATATTTAATTAATTCATCAAGCTTTACAGGAGCAACAGCTAAGTTCTTTCTTGCTCTGCTGTAAATTACGATACCGGCACACATCAGAGCAATAAGAACACTGCTTATGTACCTCATCGGCTGCGCTATACGCCTTCCTTCAAGAAGAGTGCATTCCTGTTCAAAAGCTCTGTAAGCACATTCTATAAAATTTCCGCGTGTCGCATACCTGTAAATGTTATCAGTTATAACGAAAGCTCTCGGCTGAGTAATAGTCTTTAAAATTTTACCGTAGCTGTAAATATAGATCTCACGGTTATCCATATCTATAAGAAAAACCGTTGAGCTCTTCTCATTTTTAAACACTGCCTGAAGTGCCCCTTCAGCAAACCTTCGCGCAGAATAGCTGTTTTTGTCAATGGTGATCAGTGCAACGTTTCCGTATTCAGTGATCTCCTTCATTTTTTCGGTCATATCTGAATAATACTCATCGTCACTTTCTGATAAAATGATTGAAGCCTTATCCAGGATCAGTGCACGGTAACCTGTCTCACTGTTGGTGTATACCACTTCATGCGGAATGTCATCCTCAGCAGCGCAGACATGAGAAACAGGTAAAATTATAAAACTGATTAAAAACACAAGAAGAAAAGATATCCTCTTTAAACCGATGTTACCTCGCACTGTCATCACCGCCTTTGTGAACTGCAAACTGAGGAAGCGGTCTTGTTGCTATCCTGTTGTAGTTTCTGATGATGGCTATGAACGAGAGCATTTCGACTGCAATAACTATACATCCTGCAAGATAATATTTATAGTCCTCGACAGGTGCTGCAAACAGAACCGCAGTACCGAAAAATGCTGCAGCAAGATCAAGCATCGGAGAGATAAAATAACAAACTGCCCTGTCTTTCTTTATCGCTGCAAGATCGATATACAGAAACACTGTATTGACGATATGTAAAATAATAAAAACGACCGCAATGAGTCCGAACAGATGCGGTTCAACAAACATCACTGCATCAGGCTCAACATAACAGCAGGCTTTGAACCACAGAAATACGATGAATACTCCGATAAAAATTCCCAGCGTCAGTTTTGAAGATGAGAGTTTCACACGCAGCTTGCCTGTTTTTTCATCATCCGCTCTTCCTCTCAGCATTTTTATATCATCGTGGCAGTAGCGTGTCACAAACCACGCAAATATTACTGACATAAGAGTTACACTCACAGGCATGATCGTGGCAAACATGAGCAGAATAAAGAATATCGCAGCTGCTGCAAGGAATTTTAAAGTAAATATGCCGAAGTCGATCGGACAGTCTGAAACCACACGTCCCGTCTGACCGTTTACAGCAGCATAAGCCACTCGGTTATGCTTTCTGTAGGACAGGAACCAGACCGGCATCATGGCAAGACTGTTCTTTTCTGCAGAAGTTTCAAGAGTCTTTCTCTCCGGATACTTATGATATTTCGTAAAACTCTGGTGCTTAGTAATATAGGCAGCTGTTTTATCATCGGCAATATGCTTCGCATATTCGATATATGTTGATGCCGGAACATCAGCCGGTTCAGCATAAAAGCCGGCAAAATAACCTGTCGAAAACTTTTTGAGTTCCGGTGACCTTCTGTGAAGATCAGGATTAGGAACTGTTTCAAACGGCTCCGTTTTTTCACTGATATCATCATGTAAAACAGATGATGCGTCATGCATTATATGCTTGTATTCCGAATTATGCTGTCCGCTTACTCTGTCTTTGCATACGTAACTGTATGTCGAATGATGTTCAGTATAATTCACATCAAAGCTGAACTTTCCGTTCTGTTTCACGTCATAGAACCAGTACGGTACGTAAATACCCCTGAAACTTTCAATGAATTCAGGGTCTTTAAGTTCCTTAGGTGCAAAAGGCTTTTTCTTTATCTCTTTAATAAAAGCTTCCTTGCACTCATTTTTCGTAATGCCAAAAGGAATAATGTAGTCAGGCCTTTTCTGACGGACCATTTTTGTATTGAATACAACTGGTGAACCGCAGAAACTGCAGTTTCCGGAAAGGTCATGTTCAGTGCTCACGAGTTCACCGCCGCACTGCGGACAGATGAAAACTGTAGCTTCATATTCCCCTCCGTTATTTGCATCTGCAGAACCGCTGCTGTTTTCAGGATCAGCAAGAAGTTCTTCCATTTCCGGTGCAAACAGACCGTCACATGACATACATTTTAACTGCTGGCTTTCAATATCAAATTTTACGGTGCCCCCGCACTGAGGACAATTAGCCATTTTGTCATACCCCCTAATAAATATCAAGTACTATAATTCTACCATAAATCAAAAGCAATGTCTACTGTTTTATACCATTTTGCACGGTGATAAAGACAAAAAGCATATGAATCATTTCGTAAAGAACAGCAGGACTTCGCCATACACCCTGCGCTGATTTACGGCGTTTTCTTAAATAAAAAGCAGACCCGGTGCAGGTCTGCGGAAATAATCAAAGAAATGAAACCAGTTCACGTTTAAGTCTTGCTGCAGGAAGTCCTACAACATTGAAGTAATCACCTTTTATACTCTTAGCCGGAAGAAGTGCCCCGTCCTGTATGCCGTAAGCACCCGCCTTGTCCATCGGCAATCCGGTTGCAATGTAATTCTTTATCTCACCGGCAGTAAGCTCAAAGAATTCAACTTCTGTAGTTTCCGAAAAACTTTTCTTCTTTATGCCGTTTATTATGCAGACACCGGTAATTACACTGTGGACTTTTCCGGAAAGAGCTGTAAGCATTCTTTCAGCATCTTCCTCGTTTTCCGGCTTTCCGAAAACCTTTCCCTCATATACCACCACGGTATCACTGCCAATGACAATATCAGACTGATGGCTCTCCGCAATAAATTCTGCCTTTCTGCATGCAAGATATTCAGCACTTTCCTCAGCGGATA